>NZ_JBHXNW010000054.1:0-3902 GCF_042717365.1 Streptomyces sp. NPDC058534 | reverse complement strand
CCCTCCTCCGCCTTGCAGCTGCACGCACCACGCCCCGCTCGGGTGGTCGAAAGGCGCAGTCTCTTTCAGCCGGCGGATCCAAACGACAGGCCCTAGACCTGCGAGCCGCGTTGGTGGCGCAGCCGTACCGAGACCCAGCGGGCCCGGCGGCGCAGGATGCGCGGGATGCCCACCCGTGGGTCCGCACCCGCCAGTTGCGGGGTGCCGCCTCGTCGGTGGATGTTCATGCCGCTCGTGGAGCGGCCGTCGCGTGCTACGTCGTTGTAGTCGTGCGTCCAGCCCATACCCGGACGTGTGCCCCCGCCCCAAGGTCGATAACCGCTCCGAGGGCGCCCAATTGGCCTATGCGCGGGGCAAGTGGCCGTTCATAGGACAAGCGTTCTGGTTCGGATACCGGGTGCGTTCGCTCCGTCACCGATCGGGTTCGGGATCCTTCAGCCAGTTGATCAGTTCGGTCGAGAACGCGACCGGGTCCTCTTCGTGCGGGAAGTGTCCGAGACCGTCGAACAGCCGCCAGCGGTACGGCGCTTCGACGTACTGCCCGGACCCGGCCGCGCTCCGCGTCCGCATCACGGGGTCCAGCGAGCCGTGCAGGTGCAGGGTCGGCACGCGCACCGGCCGCTTCATCCGGCGGTAGAACTGGATGCCGTCCGGACGGGCCAGGGAGCGCACCAGCCAACGGTACGGCTCGACGGAGCAGTGCGCCGTGGAGGGAACGCACATCGCGCGCCGGTACGCCGTCACCGCCTCGTCGTCCAGCAGCCGCGGCCCCGACCAGTCGTGGAGCAGCCGGCCGACCAGCGCGCCGTCGTCCGCGGTGAGTTGGCGCTCCGGCACCCACGGGCGCTGGAAACCCCAGATGTAGGAGCCCGCCCGGCTCTGGCGAACGTCTCCGAGCATGGCCGAGCGCCAGCGCCGGGGGTGCGGCATCGAGGAGACCGCGAGCCGCCGCACCAGCTTGGGCCGCATCGCGGCGGCCGTCCAGGCCAGGTAGCCGCCCAGGTCGTGGCCGACCAGCGCGGCGTCCGGCTCGCCGAGCGAGCGGACCACCCCGGTGATGTCCAGGGCGAGGCCGGCGGGGTCGTAGCCGCGCGGGGTGCGGTCGCTGCCGCCGACGCCGCGCAGGTCCATGGCGACCGCGCGGAATCCGGCGTCGGCGAGCGCCACCAGCTGGTGCCGCCAGGTCCACCAGAACTGGGGGAAGCCGTGCAGCAGCAGCACCAGCGGCCCGTCGCCCAGCTCGGCGATGTGGAAGCGGGCGCCGTTGGCCGCGACGTCCCGGTGGATCACCTCGTGGCCGCCGGGCATGGCCGGCCGGACGACCGAAGTGGGGGGCTGGCCCGAAGGGGTGGTGGAGCCGGTCATGAGGACGAGCGTGCCACAGCCTCGATGGCTTCGGGGGACCGGTCCGCGGACAGCTCCGGACGCGGGTGCGGCTTGGCGTTCTGCAGCACGCCCGCCGACTGCTTCACCGAGGCGGCGACCTTCTGCGGACCGCGGCCCTTCTTGGCCTTCTTCGCGAAGACGATGCCGATCAGCGCGAGCAGGCCCGCGACGAGGACGCTCGCCGCGAAGGACAGCAGGAAGCAGACCGCCAGGTTCCAGTGGCTCCAGGTCCGGATGCCGTAGGCCAGCGCGAAGCTCAGCATCGGCAGCGAGAAGACCAGGAGCACGCCCGCGGCGGAGAACGCGCCGCCGCTCGTCGCCCCGCGCTTGACGTCCTGCCTCAGCTGCGCCTTGGCCAGCGCGATCTCGTCGTGCACGAGCGCCGACATTTCGGTGGTCGCCGAGGCGAACAGCTGGCCGATGCTGCGTTCGGTGCCGACCGGGCTGCCGTCGGGTGCGCTCATCGCGGTCTCCCTCTTCTGCTGGCTCATCTGCGTACGGTTGTGTGACGTCGTCCTCGGCCCTGATGCGTTCGGTCCGAGTGCGAACGGTCCCGTCTTTTGTACCGTCTCGTCAGATCATGCCGGACCGCCGCCCTCATCGCCTGCCCCGCCCTTCACTTCGGCAAGCCGCGCCGACTCCATCTCCTCGGCGATCCGGCGGTGCTCGGCGGCCTTCTTCTCGTACACGGCGGCCACGCGCAGGTGGTAGGCGGGGTCGTCCTCCTCGTAGATGTCCGGGACGCCGCTGAGGTCGTCGTCGCGCTCCTCTTCGGCCACCATCCCGCGGTACTTGGCGTTCCGTATCTTCAGCAGCACCGTCGCCAGGCCCGCCGCGACCAGCGAACCGGTCAGGACGGCGGCCTTCACCTGCCCGGTCATCGCCGCGTCGCCCTCGAAGGCCAGTTCGCCGATGAGCAGCGAGACGGTGAACCCGATGCCGGCCAGCGTCGCCACCGCGAACACGTCGGCCCATGCGAGGTCGTCGCTGAGCGAGGCCCGGGTGAAGCGCGCCGTCAGCCAGGTGCCGCCGAAGATGCCCAGCGCCTTGCCGACGACGAGCCCGAGCACGACACCGAGGGTCTCCGGCTCGGTGAACACGTCCGAGAGCGCGCCGCCCGAGAGCGAGACGCCCGCGCTGAACAGCGCGAACAGCGGCACGGCCAGGCCCGCGGACAGGGGTCGGACGAGGTGCTCGATGTGCTCGCCGGGGGAGTGCCGCTCGCCCTCGCGGGTGTGGCAGCGCAGCATCAGGCCCATCGCGACGCCCGCGATGGTGGCGTGGACGCCGCTGTTGTACATCAGCGCCCAGATCACCAGGCCCAGCGGGACGTACACGTACCAGCCGCGCACGCCCTTGCGCAGCAGCAGCCAGAAGACGGCGAGGCCGACGACCGCGCCGCCGAGCGCGGCGAAGTCCAGGCTGTCGGTGAAGAAGACGGCGATGATCAGGATGGCGAACAGGTCGTCGACGACGGCGAGCGTCAGCAGGAAGGCGCGCAGGGCGCTCGGCAGGGACGTGCCGATGACGGCGAGCACGGCGAGCGCGAAGGCGATGTCGGTGGCGGTGGGCACGGCCCAGCCGGCCAGGGAACCGCCGCCCGCGGTGCTGGTGACGGTGTAGACGACCGCCGGTACGGCCATCCCGCACAGCGCCGCGACCACCGGGAGCACGGCTGCCCTCGGGTCCTTGAGGTCACCGGCGACGAGTTCCCGCTTGAGTTCGATGCCGGCGACGAAGAAGAAGACCGCGAGGAGCCCGTCGGCGGCCCAGTGCGCGACCGACAGGTCCAGGCCGAGGGCCGCGGGGCCGAAGTGGAAGCCGCCGACGCTCTCGTAGCTGCCCCCGAGCGCCGGCAGGTTCGCCCACACCAGCGCGGCGACCGCGGCGACCAGCAGCAGCACACCGCCGACGGTCTCGGTGCGCAGCGCCTCCGCGACGTAGTTCCGCTCCGGAAGGGACAGCCGTCCGAAGGCTTTGCGGGGGGTGCGGGGCACGGTCACGGGGAAGACCTCCGGTCTGGGGGCAGCACTGAAACACTTGCCGACCAGACTTCCCGGCGCACCATGAGGATCTTGTTGGGTCTCTTACGCGGTCCTCAGCCTACCCAAACAGCAAACCGAAAGGGCACCCGGCGGGTCTTCGCCGGGTGCCCTCGGAGCAGGTGGTTCAGTCCTCGCTGGGTGCGGCGGGGAGCTTCGTCTGGATGAGGTCCATGACGGTGGAGTCGGTGAGGGTCGTGACGTCGCCGAGCTGGCGGTTCTCCGCGACGTCGCGGAGCAGGCGTCGCATGATCTTGCCGGAGCGGGTCTTGGGCAGCTCGGCCACCGGGAGGATCCGTTTGGGTTTGGCGATGGGGCCGAGTGTGGTGCCGACGTGGTTGCGCAGCTCGGTGACCAGGTCGTCGGACTCCGCCGCGGTGCCGCGCAGGATCACGAAGGCGACGATGGCCTGGCCGGTGGTCTCGTCGGCGGCGCCGACCACGGCGGCCTCGGCGACCGAGGGGTGGGAGACGA
>NZ_JBHXNW010000053.1:32378-64331 GCF_042717365.1 Streptomyces sp. NPDC058534 | reverse complement strand
ATGGTACTGCAGGGGGGACCCTGTGGGAGAGTAGGACGCCGCCGAACAATCATTGAAAGGGTTGGACCCAGAACTTCGGTTCTGGGTCCAACCCTTTTTTGTTTTCCGTCACTTGAAGTTCACATTGCGCTACGACGATCGCTCGTATGGGTACCTCAGCAATGCTCAGGGCCGCCGGCGTAGGAGTCGGCGACGAGGTCGTCGTACCTGCCTTCGGGAACGTGGAAGTCGCCGAGGCCGTGGCTCTCGCCGGCGCGCTGCCGGTGTTCGCCGACATAGATCCGGCGACGTACTGCCTCGACGCCTCCGCGGTGGAGGCGTCTTTGACGTCCCGGACCGCGGCCATCGTCGCCGTGCACCGGTTCGGACGCCCCGCGGACATGGGTCCGCTGCACGCGATCGGACAGCGGCACGGACTGCTCGTGCTGGAGCAGGGCGAGTCCGAGGTGCCGTACGACGAGATAGCGCGGCGCAGGGAGCGGGCGGCCTATCTCGACGGGAAGCTGAGGGGCGTGCGGACCCCCGACTGGGGCGACGGGCACACCTATCAGCAGTACGTCGTGCGAGTGCCGGGGAACGGCCGGCCGGACCGGGACGCGTTCGCACGTGCCGTGCGGGGACGCGGAGTCGAGTGCAGGGTGCCGGTGAAGACACCCGTGCACCGGTTGCCGGGATTCCGGCGATGCGTGTCGTTGCCCGAGACCGAGCGGGCCGTCGACGAGACCCTCGCGCTGCCGGTCGAGGCATCGTTGACCAGGCGGGACATGCAGCGGATCGTGTCCGCGTGCAACGCCCTGGGCGGACTTCTGCAACCCGCGTTCGGATGAACTCCGTGGTTGGGAGCACCGGCTTGTTCGGGGTATGATCTATTCCGTTGCGGCGGGGAAGCCCGAAAGCGACAGGCCCCTATAGCTCAGTCGGTAGAGCGTCTCCATGGTAAGGAGAAGGTCAACGGTTCGATTCCGTTTGGGGGCTCCACTACAAAGGCCCCGCCCAATTGGGCGGGGCCTTTCGCATGCCCTGATCAGTCCGCGTGCGGCTCCGGGACGCGCATCGCGAGAATCGCCATGTCGTCGGACGGGGCGTCAGAGGCGAAGCGCTCCACCGCGCGCATGATGCGCGCGGCCACCGCACCCGCCGTCAGACCCGTGCACGACGTGAGGACGTCGGCGAGGCCGTCGTCACCCAGCATGCGGGTGCCCTCGCGGCGTTCGGTCACGCCGTCCGTGACACAGAGCAGGACGTCGCCCGGGTCGAGGGTGACCCTCTGCTCGTAGAGCTCCAGGTCCTCGATCACGCCGAGGAGCGGCTGGGGCTCGGCGGCCGGTTCGACCGAGCCGTCCTGGCGCAGCCGGAGTGGGAGCGGGTGCCCGGCGCAGACCACCTTCAACTCCGCGCTGCCGTCGTCCTGCGGGCGCATCTCGCCGTACAGCAGCGTGAGGAAGCGGCTGCGGGCGCCCTCGTCGAGGATGGCCGAGTTGAGGCGCTCCAGGACCGCGGGGCCGCTGAGACCCTCGCGGGCGAGCAGGCGCAGGGCGTGCCGGGCCAGGCCCGTGACGGCGGCCGCGTTCGGGCCCGTACCGCAGACGTCGCCGATGGCGAAGCCGTAGGCGCCGTCGCTGATCGGGAAGAGGTCGTAGAAGTCTCCGCCGACCTCGTTGCCCTCGCCGGCCGCGCGGTAGATGACCTCGACCTCGACGCCGTCGATCAGGGGCAGTTCGGGCGGCAGGAGGCTGCGCTGGAGGGACTGGCTGATGGCCGTGCGCTCCGAGTACAGGCGGGCGTTGTCCAGGGCCAGGGCGGCACGGCGGGACAGGTCCTCGGCGAGTTCGAGGATCTCCTGGCGGAAGTGGTCGTCGGTGGGCTTGCCCAGGGTGAGCATGCCGATGACGCGGTTGCGGGCGACCAGCGGCAGGACCACGGTCTCGCCGCCCACCGCGGAGGCGGTGGCGAGGGTCGGGCCGATACCGGTGCTCAACTGGTGTGTCGGGCTGCCGCTCAGGCCGAGGTCGCGCATGGAGGTGCGCAGCGCGGCCTGGTGGGCCATGTCGGCGGGTGCCGTCCAGACGCGGGCGCCCGGGGTGGGGACCGGGTCGGGCGGCGCGATCTTCGACAGCAGGGACTTGATGCCGTCGATGAGCTCCTCGTCCTCGTGCAGGACGTAGGAGAGATACGGGTCGGAGGCCTGGTCGGCGATGGTGTAGACGGCGCACCAGGTGGCGAGGGTGGGGACCGTCATCTGGGCCATCAGGGCCAGCGTCTGGTCCCGGTCCAGGGTGCCGGCGAGGAGGTCGGAGGCCTCGACGAGGAAGCTGAGGGAGCCGCGGCGCAGCCGCTCCAGCTCGCCCAGGCGGGCCGACTCGACGGCCAGGGCGATGCGGTCGGCGGCGAACTGGAGGCGCAGCGCCTCCTCGTTGGAGTACCGCCCCGCGGCCTCGGCGGCGACACCGAGCGAGCCGGTGAGGCGGCCCTCGACCTTGAGGGGGACGGTGACGACCGAGCGCATACCGGTGCCGTTCAGCAGCGGGACGGCGCCGGGGACGGCCGCGAGGTCGTCGTGGACGGCGGGCATGCGCGCGGAGCCGTAGCGGCCGGGGCCGGCCTCCACGGGGACGCGGGCGAAGCGCTGGCGGGCGGAGGGCAGGCCGGTGGAGGCGCGGACCTCCAGCTCCGTCTCGTCGTCGGTCGCCAGCAGCAGGAAGGCGGCGTCGGCGTCGAGCATGTCGCGGGCGCGTTCGACCGTGCGCTGGAGGAGTCCGTCGAGGTCGTCCGGGGCGGGGGAGCCGATGAACACCTCGAAGGGGTCGGTGCTCTGGCCCTCGGAGGACGAGGAGTCGGCGGCCGGTACGCGCATCGGGGTCTGCAGGACCGCGCGTTCGTGGTCCCGGACGAGGAGGCAGACCGTGGAGGGTTCGCCGCCGACGTCGCGGACGCGCAGGTGGGAGGCGTACACCGGTGTGACGCGGCCGTTGGCGCCTCTTATGCCGTAGCTGCCCTCCCAGCGGGAGAGCTGGAGCGCCTCGGCGATGCCGGTGCTGGTGCCCGGGGTGTGCGGCCAGGCGGCGAAGTCGGTGAGCGGCTTGCCGGTGACCTGGTCGGCGGGGTAGCCGAAGAGTTCCTCGGCGTCCTCGTTCCAGGACGTGACGGAGCCGGTGCGGTCGATCTGGACGAGGGCGACGCGGACCCGGCCGTCGGCGAGCGGGAGCAGGGCGGCGGGGAGCGCGGGGCCGGCGGCGCGGGTGCCGACCGGGCGCTCGGGCAGATGGAGGTGGAACCAGACGTTCTTGTGCGTGGGCGTGTACTCGACGCCCCAGCGGTCGGCCAGGGCCGCGCACAGCTGGAGGCCGCGGCCGCCCTCGCGGTCGGGGCTGCCCATGTTGGCGGGGGAGCCCTGGAGCGGGACCTCGCGCTCCGGATAGTGGTCGGCGACCTCGATCCGTACACCGTCGTCGCTGCGCATGCACTCGACGTCGGCGGTGGTGCCGGCGTGCACCACCGCGTTGGTCACCAGCTCGCTGGTCAGCACCACGGCGTCGTCGACGATGTCGGCATGGCCCCAGCCCTGGAGCGTGTCGCGGACGAAGGACCGGGCACTCGCCACGGACCGTCCGACGGGCTCGAAGCTGGCGGCCGCGCGCGCGGTGATCACAGAACTCCCCATGCGTCGGCGCCCCCTGCCCTCCATGCCCGATTCCCCGGTTCGACTGCTACAGGGTAGTCGGGCCGGTGGATCGGTGTTCAGGGGTCTCCCCCTATATCCCCTGGAGGGACACCCCTGAACACCGACGGGACGCGTCTCGCGTCACAGGCCGGCTGAAGAGCTTCGAGAGAAGCTGCCGAACTGTTGTGACTCCGCTTGGCCCGAAGGCCCGCTTCTCGCTGGACCGGAATCCGGCGAAGGACAAGCCCTGCCCAGTTATTCAACGCGGGAGGCGAGCTGTGGGTTACGGTCGTGGGTCGACATGCCCGGTGCGGCATGGTGAAACACTGGGCAGGCTGCTGATGAAGGTCCGGGCAGGTGAATGCGCGCCGAGTGGGGTGGGCAGCAGCCCCTGGAGCGGGTCCGGTGAGCCGGACCTGATCGCTCGGCATCATGGGAAGTACGCGGCAGTAACCGGTCCGCCGAGCGGTGGCAGCCGGGCACAGCAGTATCGGTCGACCCCTGCGGGAGGGACACAGTGGAGTCTGGCGCAGCGACGCGGGCCACGAAGACGCGCGCGAAAGGCGGACAGTCCCTGAGTAACAAGGGCAAATCGCGGGGCGGTAGTACGACGGTGGACACGGCCGCCCTGAATCGTCTGCTCGCGGCGCTCGTGTCCATGCGTGAGGGAAACTTCCGCAAACGGCTGACGGTGTCAGGCGACGGCGTGATGTCCGAGATCGCCGCAGTCTTCAACGAGGTGGCCGACCGCAATCTGCACCTCACGGGTGAGCTGGCGCGGGTGCGGCGCGTGGTCGGACGTGAGGGAAAACTCACCGAGCGGCTGGAGACGGGGGCCTGCGAGGGGTCCTGGGCGACCGCGATCGACAACTCGAACGCGCTGGTCGACGATCTCGTACGGCCCGTCTCCGAGGTCAGCCGGGTGCTGTCGGCGGTGGCGGACGGTGATCTGTCGCCGCGCATGGAGCTGCGGACGCAGGTGGAGGAAGGGGCCGGGCAGCCGCTGCGCGGTGAGTTCCTGAAGGTCGGGCGGACCGTGAACAACCTGGTCGACCAGTTGTCGACCTTCACCGACGAGGTCACGCGGGTGGCCAGCGAGGTCGGTACCGAGGGCAAGCTGGGCGGACAGGCCCGGGTGCGCGGTATGTCCGGTTCGTGGAAGGACCTCACGGACTCCGTCAACACCATGGCGTACCGGCTCACCGCTCAGGTGCGGGACATCGCGCTGGTGACGACGGCGGTGGCCAAGGGCGACCTGTCGCGGAAGGTCACGGTGCACGTGGCCGGCGAGATGCTGGAGCTGAAGAACACCGTCAACACGATGGTGGACCAGCTCTCGGCATTCTCCTCCGAGGTGACGCGCGTGGCCCGGGAGGTGGGCACCGAGGGGGCCCTGGGCGGGCAGGCCCAGGTGCCGGGCGTGGCCGGGGTGTGGAAGGAGCTGACCGACTCCGTCAACACCATGGCCGGGAACCTCACTGCCCAGGTGCGTGAGATCTCGCACGTGACGACGGCGGTCGCCAACGGCGATCTGTCGAAGAAGGTGACGGTGCCGGCCCGGGGCGAGGTCGCGCAGCTCGCCGAGACGATCAACCAGATGACCGAGACGCTGCGGATCTTCGCGGACGAGGTCACGCGCGTGGCCAACGAGACCGGTGGCGAGGGCCAGCTGGGCGGCCAGGCGAACGTGCCGGGTGCGGCCGGTATCTGGAAGGACCTGACGGACTCCGTCAACACCGTCTTCCGGAACCTGACCACTCAGGTGCGCGACATCGCCGCGGTGACGACGGCGGTGGCCAGTGGTGACCTGTCGCAGAAGGTCACCGTGGACGTGGCCGGCGAGATGCTGGAGCTGAAGAACACCGTCAACACGATGGTGGACCAGCTCTCCAGCTTCGGTGCCGAGGTGACCCGGGTGGCCCGCGAGGTCGGGGTCGAGGGCGAGCTGGGCGGTCAGGCGCAGGTGCCGGGCGCGGCGGGGACGTGGAAGGACCTGACGGACTCCGTCAACACCGCGTTCCGCAACCTCACCGGCCAGGTGCGGAACATCGCCCAGGTGACGACTGCGGTGGCCAACGGCGACCTGTCGCAGAAGGTCACCGTGGACGTCTCCGGCGAGATGCTCCAGCTGAAGAACACCGTCAACACCATGGTCGACCAGCTCTCCAGCTTCGCCGACCAGGTGACCCGGATGGCCCGGGACGTGGGCACGGAGGGCCGGCTCGGCGGTCAGGCCCGGGTCGACGGCGTGTCGGGGACCTGGAAGGAGCTCACGGACTCCGTCAACTCGATGGCGGGGAACCTGACCTCGCAGGTGCGGAACATCGCGCAGGTGACGACGGCCGTGGCGCGCGGTGACCTGTCCCAGAAGATCACCGTGGACGCGCGCGGGGAGATCCTGGAGCTGAAGAACACCATCAACACGATGGTCGACCAGTTGTCGTCCTTCGCGGAGCAGGTCACGAGGGTGGCCCGTGAGGTGGGCACGGAGGGCCGCCTCGGCGGTCAGGCCCAGGTGCCCGGGGTCGCCGGTGTGTGGCGCGACCTGACCGACTCGGTGAACGGCATGGCCGGCAACCTCACCGCGCAGGTCCGCAACATCGCGCAGGTCGCCACGGCGGTGGCGCGCGGTGACCTGTCCCAGAAGATCACCGTGGACGCGCGCGGGGAGATCCTGGAGCTGAAGAACACGCTGAACACGATGGTGGATCAGCTGTCGTCGTTCGCCCAGGAGGTCACGCGCGTCGCGCGTGAGGTGGGCACCGAGGGCATCCTCGGCGGCCAGGCGGAGGTGCAGGGTGTCTCCGGCACCTGGAAGGACCTCACGCAGTCGGTGAACGGCATGGCCAACAACCTGACCATGCAGGTCCGCAACATCGCCGAGGTCACCACGGCGGTGGCCAAGGGCGACCTGTCGAAGAAGATCACCGTCGACGCCAAGGGCGAGATCCTCGAACTCGTCACCACCGTCAACACGATGGTCGACCAGTTGTCGTCCTTCGCGGAGCAGGTCACGCGCGTGGCCCGCGAGGTGGGTACGGAGGGCATCCTCGGCGGCCAGGCGCACGTGCCCGGCGTCGTGGGCATCTGGAAGGACCTGAGCGACAACGTCAACCTGATGGCGAAGAACCTCACCGTCCAGGTGCGGAACATCTCCCAGGTGGCCGCCGCCGTCGCCAACGGCGACCTGACGCGGACGGTGACGATCGAGGCGCGCGGTGAGGTCCACCAGCTGGCCGAGACGTTCAACACCATGGTGAAGACGCTGAGTTCGTTCGCCGAGCAGGTCACCAAGGTGGCCCGCGAGGTGGGCACGGACGGCATCCTCGGCGGCCAGGCGCACGTGCCGGGCGTGTCGGGTACGTGGAAGGACCTCACCGAGTCGGTGAACCAGATGGCGTCCAACCTGACCGGTCAGGTGCGCAACATCGCCATGGTCACCACCGCCATCGCCAAGGGTGACCTGACCAAGAAGATCGACATCGACGCGCGCGGCGAGATCCTGGAGCTGAAGACGACCATCAACACGATGGTCGACCAGCTGTCGTCCTTCGCCGAGGAGGTCACGCGCGTGGCCCGTGAGGTGGGCACGGAGGGCCAGCTGGGCGGTCAGGCACGCGTGCGGGACGTCGACGGCACCTGGCGGGACCTGACCGAGTCGGTGAACGAGATGGCCGGGAACCTCACCCGGCAGGTGCGCGCCATCGCGCGCGTGGCGACCGCGGTGACGCGCGGCGACCTGAATCTGAAGATCGACGTGGACGCCTCCGGCGAGATCTCCGAGCTGCAGGACTACATCAACAAGATGATCGCCAACCTGCGCGACACCACGATCGCCAACAAGGAGCAGGACTGGCTCAAGGGCAACCTGGCCCGCATCTCGGGACTGATGCAGGGCCGCCGGGACCTCCAGGACGTCGCCTCGCTGATCATGAGCGAGCTGACCCCGGTGGTCTCCGCGCAGCACGGGGCCTTCTTCCTCGCGATGCCCCTGGTCGTCGACGGCCAGGATCAGGCGGGCGCCCAGGAGGAGCAGTACGAGCTGCGCATGCTGGGGTCGTACGGCTACTCGATGGGGTCGATGCCCACGTCCTTCCGGCCGGGGGAGGCGCTGGTCGGCACGGCCGCCGAGGAGAAGCGCACGATCCTCGTGGAGAACGCGCCGAACGGCTATCTGAAGATCTCCTCCGGGCTCGGGGAGGCCCCGCCGGCCCAGGTGATCGTGCTGCCGGTGCTGTTCGAGGGGCAGGTGCTCGGCGTGATCGAGCTGGCGTCCTTCACGCCGTTCACGCAGATCCAGAGGGACTTCCTCAACCAGATCGCCGAGATGATCGCGACCAGCGTCAACACGATCTCCGTCAACACCAAGACGGAGGTACTGCTGAGCCAGTCGCAGGAGCTGACCGAGCAACTGCGCGAGCGGTCCGAGGAGCTGGAGCAGCGGCAGAAGGCGCTCCAGTCGTCCAACGCCGAACTGGAGGAGAAGGCCGAGCTGCTGGCGCAGCAGAACCGCGACATCGAGGTGAAGAACACCGAGATCGAGGAGGCGCGGCAGGTCCTGGAGGAGCGCGCCGAGCAACTGGCGGTCTCGATGCGCTACAAGAGCGAGTTCCTGGCCAACATGTCCCACGAGCTGCGTACGCCGCTCAACTCGCTGCTGATCCTGGCCAAGCTGCTCGCCGACAACGCCGACGCCAACCTGTCGCCCAAGCAGGTCGAGTTCGCCGAGACGATCCACGGTGCCGGTTCCGACCTGCTCCAGCTCATCAACGACATCCTCGACCTGTCGAAGGTCGAGGCGGGCAAGATGGACGTCTCCCCGACGCGCATCGCGCTCGTCCAGCTCGTCGACTACGTGGAGGCCACCTTCCGGCCGCTGACCGCGGAGAAGGGCCTGGACCTGTCGGTGCGGGTGTCGCCCGAGCTGCCCGCCACGCTGCACACCGACGAGCAGCGGCTGCTCCAGGTGCTGCGCAACCTGCTGTCCAACGCGGTGAAGTTCACCGACTCGGGGGCGGTCGAGCTGGTCATCAGGCCGGCCCGGAACGATGTTCCGCAGGGCATCCGGGAGCAGTTGCTGGAGGCGGGTTCGATGACCGACCCGGACGCCGAGCTGATCGCGTTCTCCGTGAGCGACACCGGGATCGGGATCGCGGCCAGCAAGATGCGGGTGATCTTCGAGGCGTTCAAGCAGGCCGACGGCACCACCAGCCGCAAGTACGGCGGTACGGGCCTCGGGCTGTCCATCTCGCGGGAGATCGCGCAGCTGCTGGGCGGTGAGATCCACGCGCAGAGCGAGCCGGGCCGTGGTTCGACCTTCACGCTCTACCTCCCGCTGCGCCCGAGCGAGCTGCCCTCGCACGGCTACCCGCAGCCCCTGCCCCCCGCCGGGGGAGGCGAGCTGCCCGCGGCCTCCGGGGCCGCCGTTGACGAGCTGCCGGAGACGGAGGTCGAGACGCCGGCCGAGGTGCGGTCGTACCAGGACGCGCAGAACGGTGCGGCGGCGCTGTTCCGCCGTCGTCGCCGCTCGGCCGAGACCGAGGAACTGCCCGCGGTGCGGGAGCGGCAGCCGGGCGCCGAGCAGGAGACGACGTCGCACTCCAGCCGCGGGATCCGGTTCGGCGGGCAGAAGGTGCTGATCGTCGACGACGACATCCGCAACGTCTTCGCGCTCACCAGCGTCCTGGAGCAGCACGGGCTGTCCGTGCTGTACGCGGAGAACGGGCGCGAGGGCATCGAGGTGCTGGAACAGCACGAGGACGTGGCGGTCGTCCTGATGGACATCATGATGCCCGAGATGGACGGGTACGCGACGACCACGGCGATCCGTCGGATGCCGCAGTTCGCCGGGCTGCCGATCATCGCGCTGACCGCCAAGGCGATGAAGGGCGACCGGGAGAAGGCGATCGAGTCGGGCGCGTCCGACTATGTGACGAAGCCGGTCGACCCCGATCACCTGTTGACGGTGATGCAGCAGTGGATGCGCGAGGAGTAGTACGTTCGGGCACCGTGTCCGTGGTACGGAGGGGCACCTTCCGTGCGGCACGCCCGGGCAGTGTGCGAACGTGGGGTGTGCGTGAACGGCGGGAACCTCCGGGACTCGCGCTCAGTCGCTGGCTCAGCGTGCCCGGAGCCGTGTAGAAGTGCGGGATTCGGGGAACCTTCTGGTCCCCCGCCGCGTTTCTGCTACGTGCACAGTGACATCACGGTGACAGGGTGTGGCGACAGGCGGGGTGCGGCTACGATGACCGGCACGAGGACGGGCGACGCAAGGGAGTCGTCCCCCGGGGTGGCACCCGCCGGTGCCGCGCCAAGTCCTGCGGACAGGGGAGGCCCCACGCCGGGGCGAGGAGGGCGGGCCATGGTGCAGAAGGCCAAGATCCTCCTGGTCGATGACCGGCCGGAGAATCTGCTGGCGCTGGAGGCGATCCTCTCGGCGCTCGATCAGACGCTGGTGCGGGCATCGTCCGGGGAGGAAGCGCTCAAAGCACTGCTCACGGACGACTTCGCGGTCATTCTGCTGGACGTCCAGATGCCGGGCATGGACGGTTTCGAAACCGCCGCGCACATCAAGCGACGGGAGCGGACCCGGGACATCCCGATCATCTTCCTCACCGCGATCAACCACGGCCCGCACCACACCTTCCGCGGGTACGCGGCGGGCGCGGTGGACTACATCTCGAAGCCGTTCGACCCGTGGGTGCTGCGCGCGAAGGTCTCGGTCTTCGTCGAGCTGTACATGAAGAACTGCCAGCTGCGTGAGCAGGCGGCGCTGCTGCGGCTCCAGTTGGAGGGCGGCGACAAGGTCGCGGCCGGCGAGGCCAAGGAGCCGGCGGGGCTGCTCGCCGAGCTGTCGGCCCGGCTGGCGGCCGTGGAGGAGCAGGCGGAGGCGCTCTCCAAGCAGTTGGGCGACGAGTCCACGGACGCGGCGGCGGTGGCCACCGCGGCGCACCTGGAACGCAAGCTCACCGGACTGCGGAGGGCCCTGGACGCGCTGGAGCCCGGCACGTCCGGCGGTCAGCCCGCCGTCAACTGAGGTCCGCCCCGACTGAGGCCCGCCGTCAACTGAGGCCCGTCGTCGGGCGGCTCGTGACTCCCCTGGTCCGGTCTGTGAGGACTTGTCAGGAGCTGTACCGGAGGCGTCAGTTCCGCTACCTCGTCCGGACGACACGAACGGGTGAAGCGGTAGGCACACGTGTCGACCGCCGTCTCCCCCGGTAACCTCGCACCTATGGCCTCACGTCCCTCCGCAGCCAAGAAGCAGCCCGCCAAGAAGGCGGCCGCTCCCGCGAAGGGGCCGGTCAAGAAGGCCGCTGCGAAGAAGGCACCCCCGAAGAAGGCGCCCGCCAGGAAGGCCGTCGCGAAGAAGCCCGCGCCCAAACCGGCCCCGAGCCCCACCGGCGGTGTCTACCGGTTGGTGCGCGCGCTCTGGCTGGGCCTGGCGCACGGCGTCGGCGCCGTCTTCCGCGGCATAGGGCAGGGCGCCAAGAACCTCGACCCGGCCCACCGAAAGGACGGCGTCGCGCTGCTCCTGCTCGGCGTCGCCCTGATCGTCGCCGCGGGCACCTGGGCCGACCTCAAGGGCCCCGTCGGCGACCTCGTCGAGATCCTGGTGACCGGCGCCTTCGGCCGGCTGGACCTGCTCGTGCCGATCCTGCTCGGCGCCATCGCCGTGCGCCTGATCCGGCACCCCGAGAAGCCCGAGGCCAACGGGCGGATCGTGATCGGCCTGTCCGCGCTCGTCGTCGGCGTGCTCGGCCAGGTGCACATCGCGTGCGGTTCACCGGCCCGCGGCGAGGGCATGCAGGCCATAAGGGACGCGGGCGGCCTCATCGGCTGGGGGGCGGCGACCCCGCTGTCGTACACGATGACGGACGTGCTGGCCGTGCCGCTGCTCGCGCTGCTCACGGTCTTCGGGCTGCTGGTCGTCACCGCCACCCCGGTGAACGCCGTCCCGCAGCGGCTGCGGCAGCTCGGCGTGCGGCTCGGCGTGGTCGACGACCCCGACGCGGGCGCGTTCGGCGAAGACGACGAGCGGTACGACGACCAGTGGCGCGAGGCGCTGCCCGAGCGGACCCGCAGGCGCGGAGGAGCGCCCGCCGAGCCGTACGACCCGGACGGGGCCGAGCAGGAGGCGCTGAGCAGGCGCCGCGGCAGGCCCCGTCGGTCCGCCGTGCCGCAGCCCGAGATGAACCGGCCGATGGACGCCGTGGACGTCGCCGCGGCGGCCGCCGCCGCGCTCGACGGCGCCGTCCTGCACGGGATGCCGCCCTCGCCCCTGGTCGCCGATCTCACCCAGGGCGTCAGCCCCGGGGACCGCGAGTCGACGACGCCGACTCCGACGCCCGTGCCGGCCGCGCGCCCACAGCCGGGCAAGCTCAAGAAGGACCCCGCCAAGTCCGCCGAGCCGGAGACGTCGGGCGGCGTCCCCGACCTCACCAAGACGCCGTTGCCGCAGGAGCGTGACCTGCCGCCGCGGGCCGAACAGCTCCAGCTCTCCGGCGACATCACGTACTCCCTGCCGGCCCTCGACCTCCTCACTCGCGGTGGCCCCGGCAAGGTGCGCAGCGCCGCCAACGACGCCATAGTGCACTCGCTGACCACCGTCTTCACCGAGTTCAAGGTCGACGCCCGGGTCACCGGCTTCACCCGCGGCCCCACGGTGACGCGCTACGAGGTCGAGCTGGGCCCCGCCGTCAAGGTCGAGCGGATCACCGCGCTGACCAAGAACATCGCGTACGCCGTCGCCAGCCCCGACGTGCGGATCATCAGCCCGATCCCCGGCAAGTCCGCCGTCGGCATCGAGATCCCCAACACCGACCGGGAGATGGTCAACCTCGGCGACGTACTGCGCCTCGCCGAGTCCGCCGAGGACGACAACCCGATGCTGGTCGCCTTCGGCAAGGACGTCGAGGGCGGCTACGTCATGGACTCGCTGGCGAAGATGCCGCACATGCTCGTCGCGGGCGCCACCGGCTCCGGCAAGTCGTCCTGCATCAACTGCCTGATCACCTCGATCATGATGCGGGCGACCCCCGAGGACGTCCGGATGATCCTGGTCGACCCCAAGCGCGTCGAGCTGACCGCGTACGAGGGCATCCCGCACCTGATCACGCCGATCATCACCAACCCGAAGCGCGCCGCCGAGGCCCTGCAGTGGGTCGTGCGCGAGATGGACCTGCGCTACGACGACCTCGCCGCCTACGGCTACCGGCACATCGACGACTTCAACCGCGCGGTGCGCGAGGGCAGGGCCAAGCCCCCCGAGGGCAGCGAACGCGAACTCCAGCCCTATCCGTACCTGCTGGTGATCGTGGACGAGCTGGCCGACCTGATGATGGTGGCCCCGCGCGACGTCGAGGACGCGATCGTGCGGATCACGCAGCTCGCGCGGGCGGCCGGCATCCACCTGGTGCTCGCCACCCAGCGGCCCTCCGTCGACGTCGTCACCGGCCTGATCAAGGCCAACGTGCCTTCCCGGCTCGCCTTCGCCACCTCCTCGCTCGCCGACTCGCGGGTCATCCTCGACCAGCCCGGCGCCGAGAAGCTGATCGGCAAGGGCGACGGCCTCTTCCTGCCGATGGGCGCGAACAAGCCGACCCGTATGCAGGGCGCGTTCGTGACCGAGGAGGAGGTCGCGGTCGTCGTCCAGCACTGCAAGGACCAGATGGCGCCCGTCTTCCGGGACGACGTCACCGTGGGGACCAAGCAGAAGAAGGAGATCGACGAGGACATCGGCGACGACCTCGACCTGCTGTGCCAGGCGGCCGAGCTGGTCGTCTCCACCCAGTTCGGGTCGACCTCCATGCTCCAGCGCAAGCTGCGCGTCGGCTTCGCCAAGGCGGGGCGTCTGATGGACCTGATGGAGTCGCGGAGCATCGTCGGACCGAGCGAAGGCTCAAAGGCTCGTGACGTTCTTGTGAAGCCTGATGAGCTGGACGGAGTGCTCGCCGTGATCCGGGGGGAGTCTGAAGGGTAGGAAACCGTGGGCCAAGGATTCCGCCGACGGAGGGCCGGGACGGCCGGGTGGCCGATCGTGACTCACCCGTTAGGGACCATTGAGCAACCGTTTCCCCATGGTGTACGTCAAGTTGAGGGAAGTGACAACAGGTAGTCCACCATCGGGATGCCGGGCCATTCGGATGGCGTAAAAGGTCGTACCGCCGGTTGCCCGACCCGTTTGTAACACCCCTAGACTGAACGTCCAGCACAGGCGGCTAAACGCTCGAAAGGCGCCCCCGTGTCCAACGGCAACTCCCCTGAAGACGAGCGTCCGATCGAAGACGTTTCCCCAGACGTTACTGAACACGTCTCCGAGGAAACCCGCCCCTCCGTCGGCCATGCCCTCCAGCAGGCGCGGATCGCCGCCGGGTTGACCGTCGACGACATCACCACCGCCACCCGCGTCCGGATCGCCATCGTGCACGCCATCGAGGCGGACGACTTCGCGCCCTGCGGCGGCGACGTCTACGCGCGCGGTCACATCCGCACCCTGGCCAAGGCCGTCGGGCTCGACCCGGCCGAACTGCTCGCGCAGTTCGACGCCGCGCACGGCGGACGCCCGGCGCCGACCCCCGCCGCCCCCCTGTTCGAGGCGGAACGTATCCGTCCGGAGCGCCGCGGACCCAACTGGACCGCCGCCATGGTCGCCGCGATCGTCGCGGTGATCGGCTTCGTCGGGTTCACGTTCGTCAAAGGCGGCGACGACGGCGGCAACGAGGCGAGCGTCGCCGAGGGCGCCCAGCCCTCGGCCGGCGGATCCGCTTCGGCGAGCGCCAAACCGAAGAAGCCGGCCGATCCCAAGCCCGAACCCTCCGACAGCGCCATCGCCGCCGCGCCCCGCGACAAGGTGACCGTCAAGGTCAGCGCCGTCGAGGGACGCAGCTGGATCTCCGCGAAGGACCACAACGGCCGGCTGCTCTTCGACGGACTCCTCGAGCAGGGCGACTCGAAGACCTTCCAGGACAACGAGAAGGTCAACCTCGTCCTCGGCGACGCCGGCGTCATCCAGCTGTACGTCAACGGCAAGAAGATCGAGGACGACTTCCGGCCGGGCTCCGTGGAGCGCCTGACCTACACGAAGGGCGACCCGCAGGTCGGATAGGGGCCCGGAGAACGAGTCGGTACGGGGTTGGCCGGGCTCGGCCAACCCCGTCGACGTGGGCTGTCGGCGGGACGAAGTAGTCTTGAGCCCATGCCTGAAAGCCGTACCGTCGCACTCGTCACCCTTGGCTGCGCCCGTAACGAGGTGGACTCGGAGGAGCTCGCAGGCCGTCTGGAGGCGGACGGCTGGAAGCTCGTCGAGGACGCCGAGGAAGCGGACGTCGCCGTCGTGAACACCTGCGGCTTCGTCGAGGCCGCCAAGAAGGACTCCGTGGACGCCCTCCTGGAGGCCAACGACCTCAAGGGGCACGGAAGAACGCAGGCCGTCGTGGCGGTGGGCTGCATGGCCGAGCGGTACGGCAAGGACCTCGCCGAAGCCCTCCCCGAGGCCGACGGCGTGCTCGGCTTCGACGACTACGCCGACATCTCCGACCGGCTCCGGACCATCCTCGGCGGCGGCATCCACGCCGCGCACACCCCGCGCGACCGGCGCAAGCTGCTGCCGATCAGCCCCGCCGAGCGCCAGGAGGCCGGTGCCGCCGTCGCCCTGCCGGGGCACGGCCCGACCGACCTCCCCGAGGGCGTCGCCCCCGCCTCCGGACCCCGCGCACCCCTGCGCCGGCGCCTGGACGGCTCCCCGGTCGCCTCGGTGAAGCTCGCCTCCGGCTGCGACCGGCGCTGCTCCTTCTGCGCCATCCCCTCCTTCCGCGGCTCCTTCATCTCGCGCCGCCCGAGCGACGTGCTGAACGAGACGCGGTGGCTGGCGGAGCAGGGCGTCAAGGAGATCATGCTGGTCTCCGAGAACAACACGTCCTACGGCAAGGACCTCGGCGACATCCGCCTGCTGGAGTCCCTGCTGCCCAACCTCGCCGACGTCGACGGCATCGAGCGCGTGCGCGTCAGCTACCTCCAGCCGGCCGAGATGCGCCCCGGCCTCATCGACGTACTGACCTCCACCCCGAAGGTCGTGCCCTACTTCGACCTCTCCTTCCAGCACTCCGCGCCGAACGTGCTGCGCGCGATGCGCCGCTTCGGCGACACCGACCGCTTCCTGGAGCTGCTGGACACCATCCGGAGCAAGGCCCCCGAGGCGGGCGTGCGCTCCAACTTCATCGTGGGCTTCCCCGGCGAGTCCGCCTCCGACCTCGCCGAGCTGGAGCGGTTCCTGAACCACGCGCGGCTGGACGCCATCGGCGTCTTCGGCTACTCCGACGAGGAGGGCACCGAGGCGGCGACGTACGAGCACAAGCTGGACGAGGACGTCGTCGCCGAGCGGCTGGCACGTGTGTCCCGCCTGGCCGAGGAGCTCGTCTCGCAGCGGGCCGAGGAGCGCGTCGGCGCGACCGTGCGGGTACTCGTCGAGTCCGTGGAGTCCGCCGACGACGGAGACGGTGTCCGTGGCCGCGCCGAGCACCAGGCGCCCGAGACGGACGGCCAGGTGCTGCTCACGAGCGGCGAAGGTCTGAGTGTCGGTCGTATGGTCGACGCGAAGGTGGTCGGTACGGAGGGTGTCGACCTGGTGGCCGAACCCCTGGTGGGCTCGCCCGAGTGGAGTGAGGAGGCCGGCAGATGACCGGAGTCCCGGCGTCCGCGGCGGGTGGCCCCTCCGGCGCGCGCAGGACCGGCCCGCGCGCCCCCTCCGGAGCCACGCAGGAACCGTCCGGGCGGACGGCCCCGGGAGGAGCCCCGGAGCGGGGATCGACCGATGGCAGTGCCGCTCTGCGGGGCGGCAAGATCACGGCCGCGGCCGTCAACCAGGCGAGCGTCTGGAACGTCGCCAATCTCCTGACGATGCTCCGGCTGCTCCTGGTCCCGGCCTTCGTCGCCCTGCTGCTCGGCAACGGCGGGTACGACCCGGCCTGGCGCTCCTTCGCCTGGGCCGCCTTCGCCGTCGCCATGATCACCGACCTCTTCGACGGCCATCTGGCGCGGGCCTACAACCTCGTCACCGACTTCGGGAAGATCGCCGACCCCATCGCCGACAAGGCGATCATGGGGGCGGCGCTCATCTGTCTGTCCGCGCTCGGCGATCTGCCGTGGTGGGTGACGGCCGTGATCCTCGGCCGGGAACTCGGGATCACCGTGCTGCGCTTCGTGGTCATCCGGTACGGCGTCATCCCCGCCAGCCGCGGCGGCAAGCTCAAGACCCTCACCCAGGGCGTGGCCGTCGGGATGTACGTCCTGGCGCTCACGGGGCCCCTGGCGACCCTGAGGTTCTGGGTGATGGCTGCGGCGGTCGTCCTGACCGTCGTGACCGGGCTGGACTATGTGAAGCAGGCCATTGTGCTGCGCCGCCGGGGAATCGCCGAGCGCCGGGCGGCGTTGAAGGGGACGGAAGCTTGAGTTCCACTGCCGCCGACGTGGTGCGACTACTCACCGTGAGGGGTGAGACCCTCGCGGTCGCCGAGTCCCTGACCGGCGGAATGGTGGCGTCCGCGATCACGGCGGTGCCCGGGGCGTCCAAGGCCTTCCGGGGATCCGTCACCGCCTACGCGACGGAGCTGAAGCGGGAGATCCTCGGCGTCGACGCCTCACTGCTCGCGTCCCGCGGAGCCGTGGATGCGCAGGTCGCGGCCCAGATGGCGGCCGGAGCACGGAAGGTGCTGGGCGCCGACTGGGGCATCGCGACGACCGGCGTCGCCGGTCCGGACGCGCAGGACGGGCAGCCCGTGGGGACGGTTTTCGTGGCCGTCGACGGGCCTCCGGGAGCCGATGACGGTTCCGCCTGTGGCGGAAAAGTGGAGGCGCTGCGGTTGAACGGCGACCGTGCGGAAATTCGTATGGAGAGTGTACGGAGCGTACTCGCACTCCTTCTGAGGGAGCTCGCGGGCGAACAGACTGGGAATGAGCGGGCACAGGATACGGAACGGAACGGGGGGTTTTGATGTTTGCAGCCCTGAGTGAACACGACATCGCTCCCCGCACGGCCGCGGCGCGAGGCGGTACGGTGGGGCGTGAAGGATGCGGTTACACGGTCCGAGGAGGGAGCCACCGATGATTCTGCTCCGTCGCCTGCTGGGTGACGTGCTGCGTCGGCAGCGCCAACGCCAGTGCCGTACTCTGCGCGAAGTCTCCTCGTCCGCCCGAGTCTCACTCGGCTATCTCTCCGAGGTGGAGCGGGGGCAGAAGGAGGCTTCTTCCGAGCTGCTCTCCGCCATCTGCGACGCGCTGGACGTACGGATGTCCGAGCTCATGCGGGAAGTGAGTGACGAACTCGCTCTCGCCGAGCTGGCCCAGTCCGCTGCGGCGACGCCCAGCGAGACCGTGCCGGCACCGGTGCGCCCGATGCTGGGTTCCGTCTCGGTGACCGGCGTGCCACCGGAACGGGTGACCATCAAGGCGCCCGCCGAGGCAGTGGACGTCGTCGCCGCCTGAGGCACCCGCTGAACATGTGCGTGTGAGGCCCCGGCCGGGGCCTCTTCGGGAGACCGGAGAGGCTCGGCCGGGTTTTCGCGTGCCCGGGGTGGGTGGCCGCCGGTTGCCGGTCCGTGGTGGTGCGGTCATCGTGGAGGGAGATGGCCGGGGGGCGAACCGCCGGAGGTGTGGATGTACGTCGTGAAGAGTCCGTTGTCCGACTCGGACCTGAAGACCGTCTCCGAGGCGCTGCAGGGCGCCCTGGTCGACCTCGTGGACCTGGCCCTGGTGGCGAAGCAGATCCACTGGAACGTGGTCGGCCCCCGGTTCCGCTCCGTACATCTCCAGCTCGACGAACTCGTCGGCACCGCGCGCACCCACTCGGACACCGTGGCCGAGCGCGCCTCCGCGCTCGGTGTGTCCCCGGACGGGCGGGCGGCGACGGTGGCCGTCGGCAGCGGCATCGACGTGACCCCGGAGGGCTGGGTCGACGACACCACCGCCGTGCAGACGATGGTGGACGCGCTCGGCGCGGTGATCGGGCGGATGCGCGAGCGGATCACGTCGACCGGCGACCCGGATCCCGTGAGCCAGGACATCTTCATCCAGATCACGGCCGATCTCGAGAAGCAGCACTGGATGTTCCAGGCCGAGAACGGATGACGCGCAATGGCGTCGGCGCGGGCGGCTCGCCGGGCGGCCGCGCTGGCTCTCGGCTGGCTGTGGTGGTGGGCCGTGCTGCGGCTGGCGCTGGAGCCTGGTGCGGGTGTGCTCGAAGGGGCGGTGGCGGCCGGCGGGTGGGGGCTGAGCGTGCTGCCGGTGCACTGCGCCCCGCGACGCCGGGCCGCGGGGGCGCTGGAGGCGGGGCGGATGCGGCGGGCGCTGCGTACGGCGGCGGGTGGTGCTGGGGCGTCCGGGTCGGGCGGGTCGGGCGGGTCCGGCGGGGCGTCCGGGTCGGGTGGGGCGTGAGCGGGTCATGAGCGGGTCACCCCGAACCGACGGAAGGACAGAGAGCCGATGAGTGTCACCAGCCTGGACAAGGATCTCGACAACCTGACCCTCACCCTGATCGCCGACTTCGCCGCCCCCGCGGCGCGGGTGTGGCAGCTGTGGGCGGACCCCCGGCAACTGGAGCGCTGGTGGGGACCGCCGACCTACCCGGCGACGGTCGAGGAGCACGATCTGACCCCGGGCGGGGACGTCACGTACTTCATGACCGGCCCGGAAGGCGACAAGTACCGCGGCTGGTGGCGGGTGGCCACGGTCGACGCGCCCGCTTCGCTGGAGTTCACCGACGGGTTCGCCGACGCGGACGGGGTGCCGAACGCCGCCATGCCGACGACCACGAACCGGGTCACGCTCACCGAGCGCGACGGCGGCACCCGCATGGAGATGCGTGCGGTCTTCGACACCCGGGAGCACATGGACCAGCTCACGACCATGGGGATGGATGAGGGGCTGCGGGAGGCGGTCGGCCAGATGGACGGTCTCCTCGCCGGCTGAGCCGCCGTGGCACGGGTCCGCTCTGGCAGGCCGGACACCAGTACGTGGGGCGTTCGCCGGAGCCGTCGCCCTGGTCGGCCACCCGGACCGGCGTACCGCAGCGCAGGCAGGGGCGTGGTGCGCGGCCGTACACGAACAGGTCGTGGCCGCGCAGACCCGTCGTACGGCGGGCCGGCCGGTCGCGGTTGGCCTCCAGGAGCTTCTTGGCCAGCGCGGGCAGGTGCGCGGCCCGGTCGGGGGGCAGTTCGCCGACCGGGAGCCAGGGCGTGACGCCGAGCAGGAAGCAGATCTCACTCTTGTAGACATTGCCGACACCCGCGAGATTGCGCTGGTCGAGCAGGGCCTCGCCGAGGGGGCGGGCTGGGTCCGCGCTCAGGTTGGCCAGGGCCTGTCCGGTGTCCCAGTCGGGGCCCAGCAGGTCCGGGCCGAGATGGCCGACGGCGCGCTGGTCGTCGGCGGTGCGCAAGATGTCCAGCACCGGCAGGCGGTAGCCGACGGCCGTGCGGTCGACGGTGCCGAGGATGACGCGGATCTGGTGCGCCGGGCCGCCGCTCCAGCGCTGACCGGGCGCGAAGATCTTCCAGGAACCGTCCATCCGCAGGTGCGAGTGGACCGTCAGGCCGCCCTCGACGTGGGTGAGCAGGTGCTTGCCGCGCGGGGTGACGTCAAGGACCGCACGGCCGGTGAGGTCGACCAACGCGTACCGGGGCACGCGGAAGTCGCTGCGGGTCAGCACCTTGCCCGCGAGGGCGTCGTGCAGCCGTCGCGCCGCCTGCCAGACCGTGTCACCTTCGGGCATGGGCCAAGGGTGACAGGCTCACGCCCTGATCCGCAGACCGCGCGGGTTGGCGATGAACCCCGCCTCTTCCAGGAGGGGGCCGAAGGGGGACGTCAGGGCCGCCGCGCCGTTGACCCGCTCCACCGTGACCGTGCCCAGGGAGCCGGCGCGGGCGGCGTTGGCCAGCGCCTCCGCGGCCGCGCGCAGACGCGCGTCCTCGGTGGGCGGGCCGTCGGGCTCGGAGGGCCACAGCAGGAGCGTCTTGCCACCGCGCTCCATGTACAGCGCCGGCTCGCCCTCGACGAGCACCACCAGGGAGCCCGCCTTGCGGCCGGGTTTGTGGGTGGCGCCCGCCGGAGGCTCGGGCCAGGTGAGGGCGGCGCCGTACGCGTTCGCCGGATCGGCGGCGGCCAGGACGACGGCCCGCGGTCCGGGGGCGGGGCGGCCGCGACGGCCGGGGAAGCCGGTGTCGTACGAAGCGCTGTCGTACGGGCCTGTGCCGTACGGGACGGTGCCGTATGGGCGGGTGCCGTGCTGGCCGCGCGGACCACCGGAGCCGCCCTGCGGGCCGCCCCCGCGCGGGCCTCCGGTGCCCGGCTCGGCGTAGTCGCGGGGCGAGATGTAGTCGCCCCGGGAGGGGGACCGGCCCAGACGGTCGGGGTCCGCGAAGACGTCGTCGTCAGGGCTGAGACCGCCGGGCTCGCCCTGACCGTCGGAGGCGAGGTTGTCGGAGTGGGCGAAGTCGGCGAAGTCGGGGAAGTCGGGGAAGTCGGCGAAGGGCGGGACGTCGGCCGGGGCGGGTGCCGTCGGCCCGGGCGGGCCGTCGCCGCGCTCGCGGGCGTTCGCCACCGCGCGCAGCCGGTCCACGGCGCCCTCCATGGCGAACTGCGCCGCGCCGAGCCCCTCCACGACGTAGCCCCGCCGGGCCTGGCCGCTCTCCTCGAAGGCGGCCAGAATGCGGTACACCGCCGAGAAGCCGCCTTCGACGCCCTCCGCCGCGACGGCGCCGCGGGTCACCACGCCGTGCCGGTCGAGGAGCGTGCGGGCCAGGGCGTGGGCACGCACCGTGCCGTCGGACTCGCGGGCGGGCAGCAGGGACCAGCGGCCGGCGACGGTCGGCGGGCCGGTGCGGGAGGCCGGGCGGGCGGCGGCGGTCAGCGAGCCGTACCGGCCGCGGGGCACGGCGCGCTTGGCGCGGTGGGCGGTGGAGCCCGCGGTGCGACCGGAGCCCAGCAGCGAGCGCAGGGGCGCGAGGGTGTCGTTCGTCAGCCGTCCGGACCACGCCAGGTCCCACAGGGCGTCGGCCAGCTGCGGATCGGTGGCCTCCGGGTGGGTGGTCGCGCGGACCTGGTCGCCGATCTGCCGGAAGAACAGGCCGTACCCGCCCGAGAGGGCGCTCAGGACGGACTCGTGCAGGGCGGTCGTCTCCAGTGGATGCGGAGGCGGCAGAAGCTGCGGGGCAGCGTCCGCGAGGTACAGCGAGACCCAGCCGTCCTTGCCGGGGAGCGAACCCGCTCCGGCCCACACCACCTCACCGGCGGCCGTCAGCTCGTCCAGCATCGCGGGGTTGTAGTTCGCCACCCGGGAGGGCAGGACCAGTTTCTCCAGGGCGGACGCGGGCACGGAGGCGCCCTGCAGTTGCTCGACCGCGCGCACCAGGCCGTCGATGCCGCGCAGCGCTTGCCCCTTGCCGATGTGCTGCCACTGGGGCAGGAACTGCCCGAGCGCGGCCGGCGGCACCGGCTCCAGCTCGTGCCGGAGCGCGGCCAGGGAACGGCGGCGCAGCCTGCGCAGCACGGTCGCGTCGCACCACTCCTGGCCGATGCCGGCCGGATGGAACTCGCCCTGCACGACCCGGCCGGCCCCGGCGAGCCGCTGCAGGGCGCCCTCGGTGACGGCCACGCCCAGGCCGAAGCGGGCCGCCGCGGTGACCGACGTGAAGGGGCCGTGGGTACGCGCGTGCCGCGCGAGGAGGTCGCCCAGGGGGTCCTTGACCGGCTCGGTGAAGGCCTCGGGCACCCCGACGGGCAGCGCCGTGCCCAGCGCGTCGCGCAGTCGGCCCGCGTCCTCGATCGCCGCCCAGTGGTCGGCGCCGGCGATCCGCACGCTGATGGCGCGGCGGGCCCCGGACAGCTCCGGCGCCCACTGCGGCTCGGCGCCCCGCTCGGCCAGCTCGGCGTCGGTGAGCGGACCGAGCAGCCGCAGCAGGTCCGCGACGCCCTCCGGGTCCTTGACGCGCCGGTCCTCGGTCAGCCACTGGAGCTCCCGCTCCAGCTCGGTGAGCACCTCCGCGTCGAGCAGTTCCCGCAGCTCCGCCTGGCCGAGCAGCTCGGCCAGCAGCCGCGAGTCCAGCGAGAGCGCCGCGGCCCGGCGCTCGGCGAGCGGTGAGTCTCCCTCGTACAGGAACTGGGCCACGTAACCGAAGAGCAGGGACCGGGCGAACGGGGACGGCTCCGCAGTGCTGACCTCGACCAGGCGCACCTTGCGAGCCTCCAGATCGCCCATCAGCTCGACCAGGCCGGGTACGTCGAAGACGTCCTGGAGGCACTCGCGGACCGCTTCCAGGACGATCGGGAACGAGCCGTACTCGCTCGCCACCTCCAGCAGTTGCGCGGCGCGCTGGCGCTGCTGCCACAGCGGGGTCCGCCTGCCGGGGCTGCGGCGCGGCAGCAGCAGCGCGCGGGCGGCGCACTCGCGGAAGCGGGAGGCGAACAGCGCCGAGCCGCCCACCTGGTCGGTGACGACCCGGTCGACCTCGCCCTTGTCGAAGACGACGTCGGCCGCGCCCACCGGCGCCTGCTCCGCGTCGTACTCCAGGCCCGGTTTCGAAGGTTCCTGGTCGAGGAGGTCCAGGCTCATCAGGTCGGCGTCCGGCAGGCGCAGCACGATGCCGTCGTCGGCGTGCATCACCTGGGCGTCCATGCCGTACCGCTCGGTCAGGCGGGCGCCGAGGGCGAGGGCCCAGGGGGCGTGCACCTGGGCGCCGAAGGGGGAGTGCACCACGACGCGCCAGTCGCCCAGCTCGTCGCGGAAACGCTCCACGACGATGGTGCGGTCGTCGGGGACGTGACCGCAGGCCTCGCGCTGTTCGTCGAGGTAGGCGAGGACGTTGTCCGCGGCCCAGGCGTCCAGGCCGGCGGTGACCAGGCGCAGCCGCGCGTCCTCCTTGGCGAGGGAGCCGACCTCGCGCAGGAAGGCGCCCAGCGCGCGGCCCAGCTCCAGCGGGCGGCCCAGCTGGTCGCCCTTCCAGAACGGCAGCCTGCCCGGGACGCCCGGCGCGGGCGAGACCAGGACCCGGTCGCGCGTGATGTCCTCGATCCGCCAGGAGCTGGTGCCGAGCGTGAAGACATCGCCCACGCGGGACTCGTAGACCATCTCCTCGTCCAGCTCGCCGACCCGGCCGCCGCCCTTCTTGGGATCGGCGCCCGCCAGGAAGACCCCGAAGAGCCCGCGGTCGGGGATCGTGCCCCCGGACGTGACGGCGAGGCGCTGCGCGCCCGGGCGGCCGGTGACCGTGCCGGCGACCCGGTCCCACACCACGCGCGGGCGCAGCTCGGCGAAGGCGTCGGAGGGATAGCGGCCCGCGAGCATGTCCAGGACGGCCGTGAAGGCCGACTCCGGGAGCGAGGCGAACGGGGCGGCGCGGCGGACGGTGGTGAGGAGGTCGTCGACCTGCCAGGTGTCGAGCGCGGTCATCGCCACGAGCTGCTGAGCGAGGACGTCCAGCGGGTTGGCCGGGATCCTGAGGGCCTCGATGGCGCCGCTGCGCATCCGCTCGGTCACCACGGCCGACTGCACGAGGTCGCCGCGGTACTTGGGGAAGACCACGCCGGTGGAGACCGCGCCGACCTGGTGTCCCGCGCGGCCGACGCGCTGGAGACCGGAGGCGACGGAGGGCGGCGACTCGACCTGGACGACGAGGTCGACCGCGCCCATGTCGATGCCCAGCTCCAGACTGGAGGTGGCCACCACGGCGGGCAGCCGGCCGGCCTTGAGGTCCTCCTCGACGAGAGCACGCTGCTCCTTGGAGACCGAGCCGTGGTGGGCGCGGGCGATGACGGGCGGGGCGCCCTGGGCGGCTCCCGAGCCGCCCATCAGGTCGGCGGGGGAATGGTGCTCGTCCAGGGGCTCGCCGGTCGCCCGCTCGTACGCGATCTCGTTGAGTCTGTTGCACAGGCGCTCGGCAAGGCGCCGGGAGTTCGCGAAGACGATCGTGGAGCGGTGCGACTGGACCAGGTCGGTGATCCGCTCCTCGACGTGCGGCCAGATCGACGGCCGCTCCGCGCCGTCGCCCTTGTCCGCGACCGGGGAGCCGCCCAGCTCGCCCAGGTCCTCGACCGGGACGACGACGGACAGGTCGAACTCCTTGCCCGAGTCCGGCTGGACGATCTCCACCTTGCCGCGCGGGGCGAGGAACCGGGCGACCTCGTCCACCGGGCGGACCGTCGCCGACAGACCGATACGGCGGGCCGGTTTCGGCAGCAGCTCGTCCAGCCGCTCCAGGGTGAGCGCCAGATGCGCGCCGCGCTTGGTCCCCGCGACCGCGTGCACCTCGTCCAGGATCACCGTCTCGATGCCGGTCAGCGCCTCGCGCGTGGCCGACGTCAGCATCAGGAACAGCGACTCCGGGGTGGTGATCAGAATGTCCGGCGGCCGGGTGGACAGGGCGCGGCGCTCCGCGGCCGGGGTATCGCCCGAGCGGATGCCGACCTTGACCTCGGGCTCGGGCAGGCCGAGGCGGACGGACTCCTGGCGGATGCCGGTCAGCGGACTGCGGAGATTGCGCTCGACATCGACGGCCAGCGCCTTGAGCGGGGACACGTACAGGACGCGGCAGCGCTTCTTGGGGTCGGCGGGCGGGGGCGTCGAGGCGAGCTGGTCCAGGGCGGCGAGGAACGCGGCCAGCGTCTTGCCGGAGCCGGTGGGGGCGACCACCAGGACGTCCGAGCCCGCGGAGATCGCCTGCCAGGCCCCCGCCTGTGCGGCGGTGGGCGCGGAGAAGGCACCCGTGAACCAACCGCGGGTCGCGGGGGAGAAGCCGTCCAGGGCTCGGTGCGCGGAGCTGACCATGGATCCATCGTGCACCCCGCCACTGACAATCGGCCCGAGCCGGGCGGGCGGCCGGGCGGACGGTCCCGGGCGGCGCGGTGGCCGGGCGGCAGGGCGGGCTCGGGCCGTCGGTGGAGGCCGCGGCCCGGTGACGGAGAATGGGGGCATGGCGGGAAAGGGCGAGCGGGCACGGCACTGGCAGTACGAGGAGCTCCCCGACGTCGACCTGCTGCGGGCCCAGTACATACGGAAGACCTTCGTACGCCACACGCACGAGCACTTCGTGATCGCGGCCATAGCCGACGGCGTGGAGGTCTTCCACCACGGCGGAGGCGACCAGTACGCAGGGGCGGGGTCACTGGCCCTGGTCAACCCGGACACCCCGCACACGGGACGGGCCGGGGTGCCGGAGGGGTGGCGGTACGGCGCCGTATATCCGGCGCCGGAGCTGGTGGCCGGGATCGCGGCGGAGACGACGACGCTGCGCGGGACGCCCGGGTTCGTCCGGCCGGTCCTCGACGACCCGTACGCCGTCGAGCTGGTGCACCGTGTGCTGCGGGCCGCCGACGAGGGGAACGCGCTCGCCGCCGACACCCTGCTGCGCGTGGCCGTGACGCGGTTGCTGCGGCTGAACGGCGGGCCGCTGCCCCGCCGGGAGGTGCCGACGGCCGGGGGCGGGGTCGCGGCACGCGCGCGTGCCGTGCTGGAGGAGCGGATGGCCGATCCGCCGAGCCTGGAGCGGCTCGCCGGGGAGCTCGGCAGCAGTCCGTTCGCACTGTTGCGGGCCTTCCGGGACGCCTATGGGATGCCGCCCCACACCTGGCTGACGGACGCCCGGGTGCGCCGCGCGCGGCGGCTGCTCGACACCGGGACGTCACCGGCCGAGGCCGCCGTCGCCGTGGGTTTCACCGACCAGCCGCACCTGAACCGGCACTTCGCGCGGATCGTGGGCGTGCCGCCCGGCGCCTACCAGCGGGAGCGCAAGAACGTACAAGACGCGCGGCGCCGCCTGCTCCTACCGTCCGAGGCGTGACAGAACAGACAGCCCTTCCCGAGACCGGAGCCGTCGAGGGCAAGCCCGACGCCGCCGTCGTACGGGACGCCCTCGGAGTCGGCGTCGCCGTCGGACTGTCCGGGTTCGCCTTCGGGGTGACCTCGGCCGGCAGCGGACTGACACTCGCCCAGACCTGCGCGCTCAGCCTCCTCGTGTTCACCGGAGCGTCCCAGTTCGCGCTCGTCGGGGCGCTCGCGGCCGGCGGCAACCCGCTCACGGCGGCGGCGGGCGCCTTCTTCCTGGGCGTGCGCAACGCCTTCTACGGACTGCGCCTCTCGCAGTTGTTGGTGCTCCCGCGCGCGGTGCGGCCGTTCGCCGCGCAGTGGGTCATCGACGAGACGACCGCCGTGGCCCTGGCCCAGCCCACGCGGCGCGGCGTCCGGATCGGGTTCACCGTCACCGGACTCACGCTGTACCTCCTGTGGAACCTCACCACACTGCTCGGCGCGCTGGGCGCGGAGGCCATCGGGGACACCGCCGCCTGGGGGCTCGACGCGGCCGGACCCGCGGTCTTCCTGGCGTTGCTCGCGCCGATGCTGAAGAGCACCACCGAGCGCATCGTCGCGGGCCTGGCCGTACTCCTGGGGCTCGGCCTGCTGCCGGTGCTGCCGGCCGGTGTGCCCGTCCTGGTGGCCGCGCTGGCGGCGCCGCTCGTCCTGTGGGCGCGCGGACGCCGCGCGGGAGGAGCCGTCGAGAACCGTGACGACCGCGAGGCGTCCGCGGGGGAGGGAGAGCGGTGAACGTCTGGATCGCGATCATCGGGACCGCGGTGGGCTGCTACGTCGTCAAGCTCGCCGGACTGCTCGTGCCCGCCGGAGCCCTGGAGCGGCCGCTGGTCCGCAAGCTCGCCGCTCTGCTGCCCGTCGCCCTCCTCGCGGCGCTCACCGCCCAGCAGACCTTCGCCGACGGCCAGGCGCTCGTACTGGACGCACGGGCCGCGGGAGTCGCCGCGGCCGCCGTGGCACTGGTGCTGCGCGCGCCGTTCCTCCTCGTGGTCGCGGCCGCCGTGGTGGTCACCGCGGGCGTACGGGCCCTGGGCGGCTGACCGGGGTCAGCCGAGGACACGGCCGTACGCGCGGAGCGTGCGCAGGGCCTCCAGCGTCACCGCGGGGCGGGCCTCCAGAGCCGGGGCGGGCGCCCGGCGGGGCCGGCGGAGGGGCCAGCCGCCGTCGTCCTCCTGCTCCGCCGCGAGGAAGTCGAGGGAGCGGGTCATCTCGGCGTCCGTGAACCACGCGCGCGCGAGGGAGTGCGGGTGCCTCGCGTAATCGTGCGGGAAGTGGTGCTCGCCCGGGGCCTGGCCGGCGGAGACCGGGTACGTGCCGAGGTCGTCCGGGTCCAGCACGGCGAGCCGCTGTGCGCGCACCAGGCTGCCCAGCCGGCCGGCCGCCACCTCCGCGCGCGGGCGGTCGGGGACGGTGTCCAGGAAGGCCACGGCGGCCTCGACCTCGTACGGGTCGGAGGTCTCCAGCGACTCGGCCGCCCGCCAGCAGAAGTCCGTGGCACGGAACAGCCAGGCGTGCCAGACCTCGTTGCGGTGCAGCAGGCCGACCACCGGACCGGTGGCGAGCAGCTCGCCCGGAGGGTCGTCCACGACCGGCACGAAGGGCGCCGCCGGCACGGAGGGCACGGCCGGATCCCCGCGCAGGCCGGGCCGGACCGCGGGCAGGGCGCCGTCCGGCGTGGACGCGGAGGTCAGATAGCGGCACATCCGCTCCACGCGCTGTCCGCCACAGCGTCCGACCGCGTCCAGCACGCGCAGCGCACGCGCGGTGTGCGGCGGCCGGCTGACCGGGCCGCGCAGGTCGGGCTCCAGCCCGTGGCCGTACCCGCCGTCCTCGTTGCGGTACGCGTCCAGCGCGGTCTCCACCGGGCCGGCGTCGCCACCGCGGAAGTGGTACGCGAAGAGGCGCTGCTCCAGTACGCGCGCCGTGAGCCAGACGAACTGCTCCGCGCGCGCGAGCGACGAGTGCGACGCGGGCGGGCGCGGGGTCGGGGTGAGTGCGGAAGCTCCGGATTCGGCCATGGCACAGACCGTAGGCCGGAAAGCGGTCCCGGTACCCGGTCCCGGCTCAGGGCCCACTCTCAGGGGCGGGATACTGGTGTCATGCGGTTGACGGTCTTCTGGGAGCGGATGGCGGATCACTTCGGTCCGGGGTACGCCGACACCTTCGCGCGCGATCACGTCATGGCGGAGCTGGGCGGGCGCACGGTGCACGGGGCGCTGGACGCGGGCTGGGACGCCAAGGAGGTGTGGCGGGTGGTCTGCACCGTCATGGACGTGCCGCGGGAACAGCGGTGACGGTGCGCGAAGACCATCGGATGGTCATCCGGGGTCCGTGGCGTGGGCGAGACTTGCTCCGTGGCATCCACTGACGAGACCGGGCAGGCGACCCGGCAGCACGCTCCCCCGCCCGGTCCGACGCCTCCCTCCGGCCCTCCGGCCGACGGCGCCGCGGGGCCCGCGGGTCCGGGCGCCCGCATGCCGCGCTGGCTGCCGCGCGCCATGGTGCTGGCCCTCGCGCTCGTCGCAGCCTTCCAGCTCGGCAGCTGGGCCTTCCACCAACTCACCAGCCTGCTGATCAACATCCTCATCGCGTTCTTCCTGGCGCTCGCCATCGAACCCGCGGTGAGCTGGATGGCCGGACGCGGTATGCGCCGGGGGTTCGCCACCTTCCTCGTCTTCATCGCCGTGCTGGTCGCCGCCGCGGGGTTCGTCACGTTGCTCGGGTCCATGCTCGCGGGCCAGATCGTCAAGATGGTCGAGGACTTCCCGAACTACCTCGACTCGGTGATCAGCTGGGTCAACGGCCACTTCCACACCGATCTGCGGCGGGTCGACATCCAGGAGGGCCTGCTGCGCTCCGACTGGCTGCGCAACTACGTGCAGAACAGCGCCACGGGTGTCCTGGACGTGTCGACCCAGGTCCTGGGCGGCCTCTTCCAGTTGCTGACGGTCCTGCTCTTCTCGTTCTATTTCGCCGCCGACGGCCCCCGGCTGCGCCGCGGGCTCTGCTCCGTCCTGCCGCCCGCCCGGCAGGCCGAGGTCCTGCGCGCGTGGGAGATCGCCGTGGACAAGACCGGCGGGTACCTGTACTCGCGCGGTCTGATGGCACTGATCTCCGGCGCGGCGCACTACGTCCTGCTGGAAGTCCTGGAGGTGCCCTACGCTCCCGCGCTCGCCGTCTGGGTGGGCCTGGTGTCGCAGTTCATCCCCACCATCGGCACCTATCTGGCGGGTGCGCTGCCCATGCTGATCGCCTTCACGGTCAATCCCTGGTACGCGCTGTGGGTCCTGATCTTCGTCGTGATCTACCAGCAGTTCGAGAACTACGTGCTCCAGCCGAAGCTGACGTCCAAGACCGTGGACATCCACCCGGCGGTCGCGTTCGGCTCGGTCGTCGCGGGCACCGCGCTGCTCGGCGCCGTCGGCGCGCTGATCGCCATCCCGGCGATCGCCACGCTCCAGGCGTTCCTCGGGGCCTACGTCAAGCGCTACGACGTCACGGACGACCCCCGCGTCCACCGGGGCCGGAACCGCCCGTCGGGGCCCGGTGGAGCCACGCGCATGCGCAAGCTGTGGACCCGGAGGCAGGAACTGGGACGCCCCGGACCGGAAGGGACCGGAAGCGGCCCCTCCGCCTGAGCGTCCGCGTTGGTGCGTGCGGCCGGTTCCGGTCCCGCCGACGCGGCGGACGTACGCTCGGAAGTGCCGCGTGGTGCGCTTGACACGAAAATCGAACATCCATTCTCATGGAGGCTCCGGCAAGGCTCATGACGGGTGATTCGACAGGGTTTGGACGGAGAAGCGCCCGAGTTATCCACAGGCCGGACCCGCGTCGCGGGGCATTGTCAGTGGCAGGCATTAGCGTCTTCGACGTGAAGCGATCGAATCAAGCAAACCGGGTGGAACCCATGGCAGGAACCGACCGCGAGAAGGCCCTGGACGCCGCGCTCGCACAGATTGAACGGCAATTCGGCAAGGGCGCGGTCATGCGCATGGGCGACCGGATCAACGAGCCCATCGAGGTCATCCCGACCGGGTCGACCGCGCTCGACGTGGCTCTCGGCGTCGGCGGCATCCCGCGCGGCCGGGTCGTGGAGGTCTACGGCCCCGAGTCCTCGGGCAAGACGACCCTGACCCTGCACGCCGTGGCGAACGCGCAGAAGGCCGGCGGCCAGGTCGCGTTCGTGGACGCCGAGCACGCCCTCGACCCCGAGTACGCGAAGAAGCTCGGCGTCGACATCGACAACCTGATCCTCTCCCAGCCGGACAACGGCGAGCAGGCCCTGGAGATCGTGGACATGCTGGTCCGCTCCGGCGCCCTCGACCTCATCGTCATCGACTCCGTCGCCGCGCTCGTCCCGCGCGCGGAGATCGAGGGCGAGATGGGCGACAGCCACGTCGGTCTGCAGGCCCGCCTGATGAGCCAGGCCCTGCGGAAGATCACCAGCGCACTCAACCAGTCCAAGACCACCGCGATCTTCATCAACCAGCTCCGCGAGAAGATCGGCGTGATGTTCGGCTCCCCGGAGACCACGACCGGTGGCCGGGCGCTGAAGTTCTACGCCTCGGTGCGACTCGACATCCGGCGCATCGAGACGCTGAAGGACGGCACCGACGCGGTCGGCAACCGCACTCGCGTCAAGGTCGTCAAGAACAAGGTCGCGCCGCCGTTCAAGCAGGCCGAGTTCGACATCCTCTACGGCCAGGGCATCAGCCGCGAGGGCGGTCTGATCGACATGGGCGTGGAGAACGGCTTCGTCCGCAAGGCCGGCGCCTGGTACACGTACGAGGGCGACCAGCTCGGCCAGGGCAAGGAGAACGCGCGCAACTTCCTCAAGGACAACCCCGACCTGGCCAACGAGATCGAGAAGAAGATCAAGGAGAAGCTGGGCGTCGGCGTGCGTCCCGCGGAACCGGCCACCGAGCCGGGCACTGACGCCGCCGCGACCGACGCAGCACCGGCGGTGCCCGCCCCCGCGACCGCCAAGGCCACCAAGTCCAAGGCCTCGGCAGCCAAGAGCTGACCCGTGACACGACGAACCGACTGGGCCGAGTACGCCAACGGCTCCGCAGGGACGAGCGACGGCGCGTACGGGGCGACCGCGGCCCCGTACGAGACGGAACAGTCCGCCGTCGGTTCTCCCGACGGCGGCCAGGTGCGCCAAGGTGACGGCGAGGCGCGCCGGAGAGGCGGATGGGCCCGTGCGACGGGCGGCACCCGCCGGCGGCGCGGCCGTGCGGAGCCGTTCGCCGAGGACGGAGCCGAGGACGGAGGCGCCACTTCCTCGTCGAGGGCCGAGAAGGGGGAGCCTCCGCGGGACCCGGTCGAGCAGGCACGGGCGGTGAGGCCGCGCCGGGGGTCCCGGGCCCCCCCCCCCCCCACCCCCCGCGCCCCCGCCCCGCGCCAACCGGGGAGAACCCCGCAGTGCCCCCGCGGGCTGGTGTCG
>NZ_JBHXNW010000053.1:30631-32368 GCF_042717365.1 Streptomyces sp. NPDC058534 | reverse complement strand
GCCCACTGCGGGGGCGGGGGGGGGGGGGGGGCGCCCCCGGGGGGCCCGGGGGCGGGCGGGCGGGGGGTCTGCGCGGCGCCGGGGCCCGCGCCACCCCGCGCACCCGCAGCCAGCTCGCCGACGCCCTGCGCAAGCGGGAGATCCCCGACGAGGCCGCCGAGGAAGTGCTGTCCAGGTTCGAGGAGGTCGGCCTGATCAACGACAGCGCCTTCGCCGAAGCCTGGGTGGAATCCCGGCACCACGGCCGCGGCCTGGCCCGACGCGCCCTCGCCAGGGAGCTGCGGACCAAGGGCGTCGACAACACACTCATCGACGCCGCGGTCTCCCGGCTGGACTCCGAGCAGGAGGAGGAGACCGCACGCGAGCTGGTCGCCCGGAAGCTGCGCGCCACCAGAGGGCTCGACCGCGACAAGAGGCTGCGCCGCCTCGCGGGCATGCTGGCCCGCAAGGGCTACCCCGAAGGCATGGCCCTGCGGGTGGTCCGCCAGGCACTGGAGGAAGAGGGCGAGGACATGAAGGATGGCGTCTCACGGTGTGGTGGAGAGGATCTCCGCGGTTGAGCGCGCGCTGACGAGGTTCAGTGGGCGGTGGATATCTCCGCCACGTCGTCCGCGCTGATGCTGGCTCTGCTCGCAGCTCACGGTCAGCAGGCTGTCTATGTGCCCGGCCGCACGGTCAACCCCATGTCGGGGGCCTACCGAGGGGAGGCGAAGACCGACGCCCGTGCCTACGTCATCGCCGAAACCGCACGTCACCGCAGGGACTTCGCCGCGATCGACGTGCCCGCGCAGCTGGCTGCCGATCTGGCGCTGCTGACCGCCCACCGGTCCGATCTGATCGCCGACCGGGTGCGGATGATCAACCGACTGCGCGACGTGCTGATCGGTGTCTTCCCTGCACTGGAGCGGGCCTTCGACTTCTCGGTCCACAAGGGTGCCCTGGTGTTGCTGACCGGCTACCAGACCCCGGCAGCGATCCTCCGGCGCGGCCGAGCCAGACTCACGGCGTGGTTGGTCAACTGCAGCGTGCGCAGCGCCGACACCGTCGCCCCTATCGCGCTGGAAGCCGCCCAGGCCCAGCACACCGCGTTGCCCGGCGAGGATGTCGGGCGCCCAGATCGTGACTGACCTGGCGGCACAGATCCTGGAACTGGACGACCGGCTCAGGCGGATCGACAAGCAGATCCGCGAGACGTTCCGCTGCCGTCTGCAGGCCGAGATCATCGAGTCCCTGCCCGGCATCGGCCCGATACTCGGCGCCGAGTCCGTCGTCGCCGCGGGCGACCTGAGTACTTGGGTTGCCAGGTCGGTGGGTCAGGTCCATGGCCTCTGGTGGGGTCCACGTGCCCTGTGGCGTTCCTCTGAGCAAGAGGGTCGTGGAAAGTTTCGGCTGCCGTGGCCGTTCGGCAAAGCTGCCGCAGCCTTGCAGGCCGAGAACGATGGCGGCTCGATGGGGATATCGGTCGCGCCAAGCGGGACCGGGGCCTCAAGTGCGGCGGGAAGTACGACGTGGATGCCGATGCTGCGCCTGCCGTGAGGACCCCACCCGGCTCCCTGCCAACGGCGGTCGACCGTACGCGGGAACCTCAAGTTGACCTCAACCTGCCCCACTCGGGAGTGGAATAGTGTCAGGCTGCCGGGAGCCGGGAGCCGGGAGCCGGGAGCCGGGAGCCGGGAGCCGGGAGCCGGGAGCCGGGAGCCGGGAGCCGGGAGCCGGGAGCCGGGAGCCGGGAGCCGT
>NZ_JBHXNW010000053.1:19608-30532 GCF_042717365.1 Streptomyces sp. NPDC058534 | reverse complement strand
GCCGGGAGCCGGGAGCCGGGAGCCGGGAGCCGGGAGCCGGGAGCCGGGAGCCGGGAGCCGGGAGCCGGGAGCCGGGAGCCGGGAGCCGGGAGCCGCGCGGAGAGTGAGGTGTGGTCGTGATCGGGACTGTGTTTAGAACCAATGATGTGCCTGTCGGCGACAGATTCGAATACTGGTGTTCCCTTGTCGGCCGCACCCGCCCCAGTGACATGAGCAGCGCACATACTGAGGACTTTCGAGCGGAACTCCTTATGATGGAGCTGGGGCAGGTGAAAGTCTGGCCGACGTCGACTTTACCCACGCGCTACCGACTGAGCCCTAAGGAGTCGCTACAAGCCGGTTCCAATCTGTACCACTTGACGCTACTCTTCGACAGAGGGCTGACCCTCGAGTACGCCGGGAGCACTCACACGTTCGCCCCCCGTGATCTGCATATGGTCGACGATTCGCAGCCCTATGATCTCCAGCCGACCGATGAGAAGGCGGACGCGCTCGTTACCGGAGTAGGCGTCGACTTTCCCAAGACGCTTCTGCCACTGCCTGAAAACCGGGTGCGACCGCTACTGGGGCAAGGCCTATCAGGGCGTGAGGGCATGGGCGCCATACTCGCGGGGTATCTCACCGGGCTGGCGCAGGAGGCGAAAGCACTTCAGCCGCGCAACGCCGCGCCGCTGGGAGCGGTCGTGATTGACCTGGTGTCGGCTTGGCTCGCCCAAGTATCGGAAACCAATACGGCTTCGCCGCGAGAGATTCGTCGCCAGATTCTTCTCAGGCAGATAGAGGCGTTCATCTGCCAGAACCTGCACGACCCTGAACTGTCGCCGCGCAATATTGCGGCAGCGCACCATATTTCAGTCAGTTACCTGCACCGCATATTCGAATGGCAGAAACATGGTGAAACAGTGGCCGCAAGCGTTCGTCGACAACGCCTAGAAGGCGCTCGCCACGATCTGGATAATCCAACCATGCTCACCACACCAATACACACTATCGGTGAGCTGAGGGGATTTCTCCGGGCTAGCGAGTTCAGTCGCGCTTTCAAGATGGCCTATGGAATTTCACCCAGGAAGTATCGAATGAGGTCACTACGGGAGAGGGAGTAAATATGACCCCTACGGCAAACTGTGTCCTCGCCCTCTACTCCAGATATGTCTGCCTCCCGCACCTCGTGCGATAGTCACTAAGCGTTTTCCAAGCTGGCGGTGCGGCTGGGCAGTTGGGCTGTAGGCAGGTGAAGCCTTTGGTAGATGGGTTTTCGACCAAGAAAACCGTCTCTATTGATCAGAAACTTATGAGGTTCTGGCACAGGACGTTGCGGACGTTCGGGCCGCTGGAGTAGCCGCGGACGATGTGCGGCTGTCGCTGGCGTCTGCGGAAGAAGCGGCGGGTTTCGGCGGCAAGTTCGGCCTGATCGCGAGCCCGGTGCCGCTTGGGCAGGCTGCGCTTGAGTCTGCGTTGACGAGCTCCTCGGGGTTCGGCTCGGGCGAGTACGGCGGCAGGAAGTGCAGGTCGACGTCGTCGGGGTGGTCGACGAGCCAGTCGCGGACCTTCTTGGAGCGGTGTGCGGAGTGCCCGTCGACCACGAGGTGGACCGTGGGGTTGAAGTGGCCGGCGAGCCGGTCCAAGAAGCGGCAAATCACCTGGGCGGTGAAGCTCTCGGTGAAGACAATGAAGTGCATCCGGCCGTTGGTAGTGATCGCAATCATCGCGTTCACGAAGAACTGGGTCCCGCTCCGCCGCACCGCGGAAGTCTTCCCCTTCTCGCCCCAGGTGCGGCCGGTGACCTTGGGCGGAACGGATCCCGACCTGGTCGGCGAAGAGGATCTCACTGCCCTCAGCCTCGCCTGTGTGAATCTTCGGCCAGGTCTCGGCGTGTCAGCGCCGGAATTCCTCGGGGTCCTGCTCGACGGCCCCCTGTCCGGATGCTGGAACGACAGCCCTCAGCGGTTGAGGCACTTGCCCACACCAGGCCCGGTCAGCCGCACGCGGTACAGCTTCGCGATCAGCTCGCCCACCAGCCGCCGGGTCCACAACTGCCCACTCGGGCCCACGTCGCAAGGCCGGTGGTCGAGGACCGCCTGCCGCACTGCGGCGTGCTCGTCCTCCGCGAGAACCTGGTGCACACCGACCGGCTTGCCTCGAGGACGCATGACCAGCGCCTCCCGCCCGCCGGCCTGCCACTTCGCCCACCAAGTGTCGATAGCCTGTGGCCGCTGGGATACCTTTTCCACAGGCCAGCAGGCAGTCAACCGCTCTCACGCGAAGACCCAGTCCTGAACAACCATGAGGGTCCGTCAGTAACCTGACGGACCCTCATGGTTGATTCAATTACCTATGAAGCCTTCGTCATGATCCCCGCATGTTCCGGGAACGTCTCCGGCGGACACCACACGATGGAGGGGCCGCTGGACTTCCAGACTCCCGCCTCGCGTGACACTCTGTCACCGCCGATGTACCGCACGCACACTACGATTGCCTTGTAGTGCCCACCATTGCTCCGTGTGCACTCGGCCTCCGCTCCCCGATTCGCGTCGTAATTCGCAATCCTGTAGGAGCAGCCGGTCGGGTGGGCCTTTACCGTCATGGGCTCAGCGGAAGTCGCCGACGCCGTACCCTGCAAGCCGAGGATGGATGCTGTTAGAAAGCCGCCGGAGACCAGCACTGACCAACGCTTCTTCATTTCCGCTAACTCCCTCTCGATCGAATCCCTATAGATCACACCACGCGTGCCGCCTCTATGCCTGGTGAGTCTTAATTGACCTTCGTCTCGACACCCGCTACCGAGGGGCGAGAGGAGCCGTAGCAGTACGCGAAGGAAGTTCCACCGCTCTGCCAGTTCCCCACTACCGACGACACTTTGCCAGTCCCAGGTTCCTTGCAATTCGCAATAGCCCGGTAGTGGCCACCATTGCTGTGCTTGCATATAGCCCAGGTCCGGTAGGAGTCAGCTATTCCATAGCTGCAACCAGACGGATGCGACTTAACGCTTAGGTCCGTAGCAAGGGCTGTCGTTCCCGACCCGAGAACTATCATGGCTCCCATTACAGTCCCGACCGTCGACCCGGCGATAAGACGCCGAGGGCTAATACTCTGCAGCATTCCCCTTCTCCTTCCGTCACTTCATGACCTAGCGCGCCTGTGGGGTTCAGCTCCAGCTCTGGCACAGAATGTCGCCTCAACCACCGTTCAGTAGCACCAGTTGCTTGTTAATCAGAATGCCTCAATGATCGTTGTTCGTGTTTGCTTTGCGTCCACAGTTTTTTGGCACGGGGTCGACAGAAGCAGTCATGTCCCGTGGAGTGGTGTAGTCACGGCAGATGTTTGGGCCAAGACCGCGCGGCGCCGAGCGAGTCCGGTGCGGCGGGGTTGGGGAAGAAGTGGACGGCATCGGCACGGCGTTTTGATCTCCCGATTCAGCCGTTCCAACTAACAAGCTTGTGCACGGTTGGCGGTGAGACGTCGATCCTGGGTGGTTGATCATGGTCGGGTGGTGGGGAACTCGACGGGTACGGTGACTCATCAGCAATCGGCGGAACACGGGTCTCGCGACGGAGGGACTGCTGAACTCGTCAGTGAGATCGGTCCGTTGTTTCCCGACCGCGGGAGCGGGCGGTGGGCGCCGGCGCGATGTACCGGCCGGTGTTCGTCGACCGGCGCCTGGCCACGCTCGTCCATCTTCGTCACGGAGCCACCCGTGACGTGATGGCCGGCTGGTTCGGAGTGGACTGCTCCACCATTACCCGGGCCGTCGTTGAGGTGCTGCCCCTACTCGCCGAGCGAGGCTGCACCGTCAGCCCCGACGTGCGGCTGCGATCTCTCGCCGAGGTCGTCGACCATCTCGAGGCGAGCGGTATGACCGGCATCGGTGACCGCAGCGAGATCCCGGTCCGTCGGCCCGCTGCTGGACGCAAGGGCCGCGACAAGTCATTTCCTGGCAAGGCCATGGTGGTCACGGACAGCGCAGACCGCGGGGCCGTGGTGCAGCCCAGCAAGGACCGCAAGCTGCACGGGCGTCACCCATGCCCGCCAGTTAGGGCTGATCAGGCTCCAGGTCGATGGTTCCGCAGTGGAGATCGGGACTGCTGCACGGTTCGCTTGTACCGTCTTCCAGGCGTGCTAGACCTGCGGCGTGTGTATAGTAATTACGTGACTACGGCCAGGAAGGTCCGCCGGTTTTCCGGTGGCGTGTACGACTTGGGTCTCCACGTGGTGTGGTGCCCGAAGTACCGCCGTCCGGTCCTCGGTGGACGAGTCGCAGAACGCCTGGACGAACTGATCCGGGCCAAGGCCAACGAGCGCGGATGGGAGATCATCACCCTTGAGGTGATGCCCGACCACTTGCACCTGTTCGTCAAGCACGACCCGAAGTCATCCGCCTCCTACGTCGCGAACCAGTTCAAGGGCTTCACCTCCCGCGTGCTGCGGGCGGAGTTCCCTCATCTGAAGTCACGGATGCCCACACTGTGGTCGTCGTCGTACTTCGCCGCATCAGTCGGTGTGGTGTCGGCAGCGACGGTGAAGAAGTACATCGACACGCAGTGGGAACGCCCCGGGAAAAAGGACGCCCGGTCGTGATTCGGGCCTACAAGTTCCGCCTGCGCCCCACCGCCCGCCAGGAAGCCGCTTTGCGGGCGATGCTGGCCGACCATTGCTCGCTCTACAACGGGGCACTCCAGGAGCGGCGGGATGCTTACCGGCACAGCTCGAAGACGAGCATCTCCTATGGGCAGCAGTCCGCCCAGCTCAAGAGCATCCGCGACTTCGACCCCGAGCGGCAGGGACGCTGGTCCTTCTCTAGCCAGCAGGCGACGTTGCGCAGGCTGAACAAGTCGTTCGCCGCGTTCTTCCGCCGTGTGAAGGCCGGGCTGACACCGGGCTATCCCAGATTCAAGGGCGTCGGCCACTTTGACACGGTCGAGTTCCCGAAGGACGGCGACGGCTGCCGCTGGGACAGCACACCCCACGACGCCCGGACCCGCGTACGTCTCCAAGGTGTCGGACACGTCCGCGTGCACCAGCATCGCCCGGTCAGGGGCCGGGTCAAAACGGTCAGCGTCAAGCGTGAGGGCCGACACTGGTGCGTCGTCCTCGCCTGCGACGACGTTCCCGCCGAACCGATTCCCGCAACGGGCAGTATCGTCGGCATTGACATGGGCACGGTGCACTTCTTCACTGACTCGGGCGGCATCCACGAGCCCAACCCCCGCTTCCTCGCCACGATGGCGGATGAGCTGACAGCCGCCCAGCAGCACCTTTCGACCTTCCCGAAGCATACGAAGCGACGGACGAAGAAGCACCGGGCAGCTGCCCGCAAGGTCGCCGAGCTCCACGCCAGGATCCGGCGGCAGCGCCTTGACCACCACCACAAGACGGCCCTCGCCCTGGTCCGCGCACACGACGTGATCGGGCACGAGAAGCTGAACACGGCCGGGATGACCAAAGCCCCGGCGCCCAGGCCCGACCCTGGGCAGGACGGCGCGTTCCTGCCGAACGGTGCTGCCGCCAAGGCCGGGCTGAACAAGAGCATCCTCGACGCGGGTTGGGGACAGTTCCTCGGAATCCTGGCGCAGAAGGCTGAGAGTGCCGCTCGCCGCGTGATCCCGGTGGACGCCCGCAACACCTCCCGCACCTGCCCCGACTGCGGGCATGTCGCGAAGGAGAACCGCGTTACCCAATCGAAGTTCGAGTGCATCGCGTGCGGTCTGGTGGCCAACGCCGACCACGTCGGCGCACTCAATGTGCTCAGCAGGGCCGGGCTGGTCCTCTGCGACAGTGCTTAGCCACCGACGCAGGAAGCCCGCGACGTCAGTCGTGGGTGGAGTCACATGGACCCTCCGCCACGCGCGCGCCGCGCCCCCGCCTGCCCCCATGGGGCCAGGTCAACTCAGCGTCACCATGCGGACGGTGATCGTCTGCCGAAAGCCGCCAGTGGCCAAGAGCCGCCGACGGCCGTACGGTCGAGACGCCCCGCTCAGCGGGACCCGGCCGTTGCTCCCGCCCCCTCATGGGCCCCCGTCGTCGGCCCGCCCAGCGTCGCCTCCGCGGCCGTGTACAGATCGGCAGGGCGCACCCCGGTCAGCGCCGTGACCAGGTGACCGTCCGGCCGCACCAGCAGCACCGTGTGCGCGGCGGCACCGGGATAGCTCTCGGCGACCAGCAGCTCGGCCCGGTGGGGCAGTGCCGTCACCGCCGCCGCCAGCCGCGGCATGATCCCGGCGGTCACCCAGTGCTTGCGGTCCCACACCCCCGTCCCCGGGGCGATCAGCACCACCAGCAGCGCCCCGCGGCCGAGCCGGTCGCGCAGCCGCACGAAGGTGCCGTCCTCCGCCGTGACCCGCACATCGGTGACGGGCGCCCCGGGCGACGTACCGACCTCCGCCTCCCCGGCGACGGCCTCGGGCGCGAGGGGCGAGTCGGCGTACGTGCCCGGCGCACCCAGCGCGCCGCGCCCCAGATGACCGTCGGCGAGCAGCGTGTCGTGGCCGCGGGACGATCCGGGGACGTACGCACGCAGTCCGCCGCCCCCGCGCAGCAGCGGGAGCACCTGGTCGGCGGCGCGCAGCCGCGCGGCGATCGCCGCCCGCCGCTCGGTCTGGTAGCTGTCGAGCAGCGCCTCGTGCGGCCCGTGATGCCAGGCGAGGGCGAGCTTCCAGGCGAGGTTGTCGGCGTCCAGCAACCCCTCCTCCAGGCCCTGTGTGCCCAGGGCACCCAACAGGTGCGCGGCGTCCCCGGCGAGGAGCACGCGGCCCACCCGCCAGCGGCGGGCCAGCCTGTGGTGGACCGTGTGGACGCCGGTGTCGAGCAGTTCGTACGCCGGCGGCGCGCCGTCGGACCAGCCGGTCAGGGTCTCGCGGACGCGGTTCACCAGCAGCTCGGGCGTGACCAGGTCCTTGCCGGGCGGCAGCAGCCAGTCCAGACGCCAGACGCCGTCCGGCAGGGGGCGGCCCACCACCTCACCGGCCGACGGACCGGACATCCGCCACGGCGGCATCCGGTGCAGCAACGCCTCGTCGGCCCAGGGGAGTTCGGTGCGCAGCGCGGCCACGGCGTATCGTTCCACCGCCGTACGGCCGGGGAAGCGGATGTCCTGGAGCTTGCGGACGGTGGAGCGGGGGCCGTCGCAGCCGACCAGGTAGCTGCCGCGCCACCAGGTGCCGGCGGGGCCGCGGGTGTGCGCCGTGACGCCCGACTTCTCCTGCTCGACGCTGTCCAGACGGCTGTCCACCGCGACCTTGACCAGCGCCTCACGGGCGAGTGCCGTGCGCAGGACTTCGGTGAGCTCGTGTTGGGCGAGGTGCAGCGGCGGCGGCTCGGCGTCGCCGAACTCGACCTCGCGGATCACCTGCTTGCGCCGCACGGACCGCCATCCGGCCCAACGGCAACCCAGCCCCGTCAGCGAGGTGCCGGTCAGCCGCTCGACGAGCGCGACGGCGTCCGCGCGCAGGACGACGGTGCGGGCGGGGCGTGCTTCGTCCTTGCCGGGCCCTTCGTCGAGGACGACACAGGGCACCTCCTGCCGCGCCAGCGCCAGGGCGAGCGTGAGCCCGACGGGCCCCGCTCCGGTGATGATCACCGGGTCCACGGTGCGGCGCCCCCTGCCCGTGGCGGTGTCCCGGGGGACGTAGGTGAACAGGACGTTGGGGCAGGGTGCACGGTCACAGAACGTATGCAACCTATTGCCGCTGCTTGCGTCAAGTGACGGAGGCCGTGGCGATCATGCCACGGCCTCCGTGATGGTCGTACGAAGTGATCAACCGCCTCGCGCGTCAGGTCGCGCGGCCGGTTCCGGTTCCCGCGGCCTCCGTGTCGTCCGCCTTGAGTACGGCACCGGTCGACTTCTTGGCCCGCCGCAGTCGGCGTTCCAGCCAGCTCGCGAAGCTGGTGAGGAGGAAGTTGAGCGCGATGTAGATGACCGCGACGACGGTGAAGCTGGCGATCACGTTGGCGCCGTAGTAGCCGCTCATCGTGTTGGCCGACGCGAGCAGCTCGGGGAAGGTGAGGACCGCACCGCCGAGCGCGGTGTCCTTCAGGATGACGACGAGCTGGCTGACGATCGCCGGCAGCATCGTGGTGACCGCCTGCGGCAGCAGGATGGTCCGCATCACCTGGCCCTTGCGCAGGCCGATCGCCATCGCCGCCTCGGACTGGCCCTTGGGCAGAGCCAGGATGCCCGCCCGGACGATCTCCGCGAGGACGGAGGCGTTGTACAGCACCAGGCCCGTGACCACGGCGTACAGCGGACGGTCGTCGGAGCTGACGTTGGTGTATTCGGCGAACAGGGCGAGGCCGAAGATCATCAGGACCAGCACGGGGATGGACCGGAAGAACTCGACCACGACCGTCGCCGGGATCCGTACCCACACGTGGTCCGACAGGCGGGCGATACCGAGGACCGCGCCGAGCGGGAGGGCGATGATCACTGCGAGGGCAGCGGCCTTGAGGGTGTTCTCCAGGCCCGGCCAGATGTACGTGGTCCAGGCCTCGGAGCCGGAGAAGAACGGCTTCCACAAGGCCCATTCCAGCTGGCCCTTGTCATTGAGGGTGCTGAACACCCACCACAGCAGGGCCGCGAGGGCCACTATGAAGACCGCCGTGAAGACGATGTTGCGCCGCTTGGCACGGGGGCCCTGGGCGTCGTAGAGAACGGAACTCATCGCTTCACCGCCACCTTCTTGCCCAGCCAACCGAGGAACAGGCCGGTCGGCAGGGTCAGGACCACGAAACCGAAGGCGATGACCGCGGAGATCAGCAGCAGCTGTGCCTCGTTCTCGATCATCTCCTTCATGAGGAGCGCCGCCTCGGCGACACCGATGGCGGCAGCCACCGTGGTGTTCTTGATGAGAGCGATCAGTACGTTCGCCATGGGGACGACGGAGGAACGGAAGGCCTGGGGCAGCACCACGTGGCGCAGCCCCTGTCCGAAGCTGAGCCCGATCGCCCGTGCCGCCTCCGCCTGTCCGACCGGCACTGTGTTGATGCCGGAGCGCAGGGCCTCGCACACGAAGGACGAGGTGTAGAGGATCAGGCCGAGCACGGCGAGCCGGAAGTTGATCGTCTCGACGTCGTTCGCGCCGAGGGAGATACTCAGCGTCTGGTTCAGGCCCAGCGACGTGAACAGGATGATGACGGTCAGCGGGATGTTCCGCACGGTGTTCACGTACGCGGTCCCGAAGCCGCGCATCAGCGGCACCGGCCCGACGCGCATGGCGGCCAGAGCGGTACCCCAGATCAGGGAGCCGACGGCCGAGAGCACAGCGAGCTGCACCGTCGTCCAGAAGGCTCCCAGTAGGTCGTAATCCTTAACAAAGTCGAACACGATCTCCCGCGCTTCCGCGTGTAGGGATGCCCGCCCCCGGTGCGCCGCCCCTCCTCAGGGCGACGCACCCCGTCAGGCGCTGGCCTCAGCTCTTGATGTCGCCGATCTTCGGCGCCGGCTCGTTCTTGTAGTTGGCCGGGCCGAAGTTGTCCTTGACGGCCTTGTCCCACGACTTGTCGGAGACCATCTCCTCAAGGGCCGTGTTGATCTTGTCCTTGAGGTCGCTGCCCTTCTTGACGCCGATGCCGTAGTTCTCGTTCGTCAGCTTGAAGCCGCCGAGCTTGAACTTGCCCTTGAACTGCGACTGGGCGGCGTAACCGGCGAGGATCGAGTCGTCGGTGGTCAGCGCGTCGATGGCGCCGTTCTGCAGGCCGGGCAGGCAGGCCGAGTACGTCGGGTAGGGCTGGAGCTGAGCCTTGGGCGCCAGCTTCTCCTTGATGTTCTGCGCCGACGTCGACCCAGTCACCGAGCAGAGCTTCGCGTTGTTCAGGTCCTCCGGCGACTTGATCTTGTCGTCGTCGGCGCGGATCAGCACGTCCTGGTGGGCGAGCAGGTACGGGCCGGCGAAGTCGACCTTCTCCTGGCGCTCCGGGGTGATCGAGTAGGTGGCGGCGATGAAGTCGACGTCACCGCGCTGCAGCATGGTCTCGCGGTCGGCGCTCTTCGACTCCTTCCACTCGATCTGGTCCTCGGTGTAGCCGAGCTTCTTGGCGACGTACGTGGCGACGTCCACGTCGAAGCCCTCGTAGCCGTCCGGGGTCTTCTGGCCGAGGCCGGGCTGGTCGAACTTGATGCCGATGGTGATCTTCTTGCCGTCACCGCCGGACGAGCCGCTGTCCTTGTCGTCGCCGCCACACGCGGTGGCGGTCAGAGCGAGGGCGAGCACGGCGGCCGAGGCGGCGGAGACCTTGCGAAGCTTCATGGTGAACTTCCTTTGGCTGTGATCAGACGATCAGACGATCAGGCTCGGGAGACGGGGTCTCAGTGGTGCAGGATCTTCGACAGGAAGTCCTTGGCCCGGTCGCTGCGCGGGTTGCTGAAGAACTGGTCCGGCGTCGCCTCTTCGACGATGCGGCCGTCGGCCATGAACACCACGCGGTTGGCGGCCGAGCGGGCGAAGCCCATCTCGTGCGTGACCACGACCATGGTCATGCCGTCACGCGCGAGCTGCTTCATGACCTCCAGGACCTCGTTGATCATCTCGGGGTCGAGAGCCGACGTCGGCTCGTCGAAGAGCATGACCTTCGGGTCCATGGCCAGCGCCCGCGCGATGGCGACACGCTGCTGCTGACCGCCGGAGAGCTGAGCGGGGTACTTGTCCGCCTGGGCGCTCACGCCGACCCGGTCGAGCAGCGCGCGGGCCTTCTCCTCGGCCTTCTTGGCGTCGACCTTGCGGACCTTGACCTGGCCCAGGGTCACGTTCTCCAGCACCGTCTTGTGCGCGAAGAGGTTGAAGGACTGGAAGACCATGCCGACGTCGGCACGCAGCCTGGCCAGTTCCTTGCCCTCCGCGGGAAGCGGCTTGCCGGCGCGCGCGGGCGGTACCGCGTGGCCAGGGGCCAGACGCGCGCGCTGGTGGCCCGCGAGAGTCTGGGGCGCGCCGCCGGG
>NZ_JBHXNW010000053.1:0-19598 GCF_042717365.1 Streptomyces sp. NPDC058534 | reverse complement strand
CGAGGCGGCTGCCGCCCGCGCCCCCCCGGCCCCCGCCCCCCCGCCGCGGGGCCCGGACCGGGCCCGCCGCGGGCAGCGGCGCGCCGCCGACCCCCCACGACCCCGAGTCGATGGTCTCCAGACGGTTGATGGTGCGGCACAGGGTGGACTTGCCGGACCCGGAGGGTCCGATGACCACGACGACTTCGCCGCGGGTGATCGTCAGGTCGATGTCCTGGAGCACGTGCAACGCGCCGAAGTGCTTGTTGACACTCTTCAGGACGACCAGTTCGTCGGTCGCGGCCTTGTCTTCCTTGGCCACCGATACTTCGGTCATCGCTCTCGGGCTCCGTCCTCCTCGGTTTCGGAGGACAGTAGTGACCCGGGACACGCCGCGTCTCTACATCTGAGGGAGATCTGAGCATCACGATCCGATAGCAATCGGACACGAGTCGTAGCACTTGTGAGCAGGGCGCATATCGGCCGGATAACTTCGAGCGGCCGCGACCGGAAGCCCCTTGACGCGGTCCCTCTGCATCAGCGTCACTGCACAAGGCGCACACACGCGCGTGCACGCGTCTTCGCACTTTCTACGCGTCCTGAGCGTACGGCCGATGAACCGAAGGGAGCCCGGATGAGACTGCTGCTCGTCGAGGACGACAACCACGTGGCCGCCGCCCTGTCCGCGATCCTGGCACGACACGGCTTCGACGTCACCCACGCGCGCAGCGGCGAGGAGGCGCTCCAGGCGCTCGTCCCCGAGGTCGACTGCTTCGGCGTCGTCCTTCTCGACCTCGGCCTGCCCGACCAGGACGGGTACGAGGTCTGCGGCAAGATCCGCAAGCGCACCAGCACCCCGGTCATCATGGTCACCGCCCGCTCCGACGTCCGCTCCCGCATCCACGGCCTCAACCTCGGTGCCGACGACTACGTGGTCAAGCCGTACGACACCGGGGAACTGCTCGCCCGGATCCACGCCGTCAGCCGGCGCACCGCCCAGGAGGACGCCACCGGCAGCACCGAGACGGTGGTGCGCCTCGGCGCGCTGCGCATCGAGCTGCCGACCCGCCAGGTGAGCGTGGACGGAGCGGTCGTCCAGCTCACCCGCAAGGAGTTCGACCTCCTCGCCCTGCTCGCCCAGCGCCCCGGAGTGGTGTTCCGCCGCGAGCAGATCATCAGCGAGGTCTGGCGCACCAGCTGGGAGGGGACCGGCCGCACCCTGGAGGTGCACGTCGCCTCCCTGCGCGCCAAGCTGCGCATGCCCGCGCTCATCGAGACCGTCCGCGGCGTCGGCTACCGCCTCGTCGCGCCCACCGGGTAGCGGGGCCGGGTGAGCACACGCCTGCTCCCGCTGCTCATCGTCCTGCTGGCGGCCGTACTGCTCGCGCTCGGCGTGCCGCTCGGCGTGAGCGTCGCACGCGCGGAGCAGCAGAAGGTCGTCATCGACCGCATAGACGACACCGCACGCTTCGCCGCGCTCGCCCAGTTCGTCACCGAGGACGTGCCGGGCGGCTCCCGCCCGACGAGCACGGACGAACGCCTGGAGACCCTTCAGACCGAGCTGACCAGCTACTACGAGGTCTACGGCATCAAGGCGGGCGTCTTCTACCGCAACCACATCCCGATGGCCAACGCGCCGACGACCTGGTTCCTGCCCCAGACCGGCGAGGTCCGCGACTCCTTCGACGAGGCGCTGCTGAGCCGTCGCAGCCACGACCCGCGGCAGGTGTGGCCCTGGCAGGACGGACAGCTGGTGGTGGCCTCGCCCGTCATCCGGGACGGCGACGTGGTCGCGGTCGTGGTCACCGAGTCGCCGACCGACTCGATGCGTTCGAGCACCCTGCGCGGCTGGCTGGTGATCGGCGCCGGTGAGATCGCCGCGATGCTGCTCGCCGTCGGCGCCGCGCTCCGGCTGACCGGCTGGGTGCTCAAGCCGGTGCGGGTCCTCGACGCCACCACCCACGACATCGCCACCGGGCGGCTCAAGTCCCGGGTCGCGCCGGCCGGCGGGCCGCCGGAGCTTCGACGCCTCGCCGGGTCGTTCAACGAGATGGCCGACCACGTGGAGGACGTGCTGGAGCAGCAGCGCGCCTTCGTCGCCGACGCCTCACACCAGCTGCGCAACCCGCTCGCGGCCCTGCTGCTGCGTATCGAACTGCTCGCCCTGGAACTGCCGGACGGCAACGAGGAGATCGCCTCCGTCCAGGCCGAGGGCAAGCGCCTGGCCCGGGTCCTGGACGACCTGCTCGACCTGGCGCTGGCGGAGCACAGCCAGGCCGATCTGATGGTCACCGACGTCGGCACGCTGGCCGCCGAGCGGGTGGCGGCCTGGGCGCCGACGGCCGAGGCCAAGGGCGTACGGCTGCTGGGGGAGTGCCCGCCGACCACGGGCTGGGCCGACCCGGTGGCCCTCTCCAGCGCCCTGGACGCGGTCATCGACAACGCGGTGAAGTTCACGCCGTCGGACGAGACCGTCCGGATCGAGGTCGCCTCCACCGGGGACGCCGCCACCGTCGTCGTCACCGACAACGGCCCCGGGCTCACCGACGAGGAGCTCGCGCGCGTGGGCGACCGTTTCTGGCGCAGCGGCCGGCACCAGAACATCAAGGGGTCCGGGCTCGGCCTCTCCATCTGCCGGGCACTCCTCGCGGCGGGCGACGGCTCGATCTCCTTCGGCCACCACGCGCCGCACGGCCTGGAGGTCACCGTCACGGTGCCGAGAACGGGCACGGCGCCCAAGGAGCCCGAGCCGCCCTACGGCTTGACCGACCGGTAGTAGCGCCGGGCGCCCTCGTGCAGCTCCAGCGGGTCGGTGTAGATCGCGGTGCGCAGATCCACCAGCTGCGCGGAGTGGACGTGCGCCCCGATGCCGTCGCGGCTGTCCAGCACGGTCCGGGTCAGCCACTCGGTGAGCCGCGGATCGACGTCCGCGCGGGTCACCAGGAGGTTGGACACCGCCATGGTGGGCACCACGGCGCCGTTCTGGACGGTCGGGTAGGCCGACTCCGGCATGTTGGTGGTGCGGTAGTAGCGGGTCGCGCCGCCCGACTCGTGCAGCTCGGTGACGAGGTCGTCGCCGATCGGCACGAAGCGGAAGGCGGACGTCTCCGCGATCTGCCTGAGCCCGTCCGTCGGCACCCCGCCCGACCAGAAGAACGCGTCGAGCTCGTCGCCGAGCCGCCCGGGGCCGGTGTCGATCCCGTCCGCGCGGGGCGTGATGTCCGTCTCCGGATCGATGCCGACGGCCTTCAGCAGCCGGGTGGCGATCAGCCGTACGCCCGAGTTGGGCAGCCCTATCGCGACCCGCTTGCCCCGCAGGTCGGCGACCGACTGGATGTCCGAGTCGGTCGGCACCACGAGCTGCACGTAGTCGTCGTAGAGGCGGGTGACCCCCCGCAGCCCCTCGGCCCCGGGACGGCCGGCCAGCTTGTACGTCTCCACCGCGTCGGCCGCGGCGATCGTGAAGTCGGCCTTTCCGGACGCGACTCGCTCGACGTTCTCCTGCGAGCCCGCGCTGGTCATCAGCCGCACGTCCAGGTCCGGCATGTCCTTGCGCAGCTCGGAGCGCAGCAGCTCGCCGTACTTCTGGTAGACGCCCGCGCGGGTGCCCGTGCTGAACGTGATGCTCCCGCTCGGCGGCTTCTCACCCAGCGGCAGCAGCCACCACAGCAGCAGCCCGAGCACGACGGCACCGGCGACCGCGCCCTGGGCGGCCCGGCGCCTGCCGATTCGGGAGAGCGGCGTGGACATGGGGCCGATCCTGCCAGCCCTTACCGGCACTGACCAGGGCCGAGCTCACACCGCGGCCCGGAGCGCACGGGACCGTTGTCGGTGGCGGTCGCTAGAGTCCTCGGCATGAGCAACGCCTCGCCCGCCGGGAGCGGCACCTCGCCCGCCGACCTGGTCCACGCCTTCCACCTCGCCTTCGGGCTGGACGCCCGCAGCGCCCCGACCGAGGTCTCGCCCGGCCTGGCGGCGCACAGAGGCGAGCTGCTCGCCGAGGAGGCCGCCGAGGTCGCCGAGGTGTCGGTCGCGGGACCGCTCGACCGGCTCGCGCGCGAACTGGCCGACGTCGTCTACGTCGCCTACGGCACGGCCCTCGTCCACGGCATCGACCTGGACGCGGTGATCGCCGAGATCCACCGCTCCAACATGACCAAGCTCGGCCCCGACGGCAGCGTCAGCCGCCGGGCCGACGGCAAGGTCCTCAAGGGCGACCACTACGAGGCACCGGACGTGTCCGGCGTCCTGCGCCGCCAGGGGTGGACGCCGCGGACGCCGGACGTGGTGGAGACCCCGCGCGGCTGAGCCCCCCGTCAGTCGCCGACCGACGCCTCCGCCCCCGTCGTCGTCCGGGACGCCCCGTCGGGGAGGCCGCCCGGGCGGTCGGGACGGTCGGGGCGGCTGAACAGGCGCCTCGCCAGCGGCTCGGTGAAGCGGGCGGTGAGGGGGCCGAGGACGACCAGGATGAGGACGTAGGCCGTGGCCAGCGGGCCCAGGGACGGTTCGATGCCGGCCGAGACCGCGAGCCCCGCGATGACGATCGAGAACTCGCCGCGCGCCACCAGAGCTCCGCCCGTACGCCAGCGGCCCTTGACGGAGATCCCGGCGCGCCGTGCCGCCCAGTACCCGGTAGCGATCTTCGTCACCGCCGTGAGCAGCGCCAGCGCGAGGGCCGGCAGCAGGACCGGCGGGATGCTGGCCGGGTCCGTGTGCAGCCCGAAGAAGACGAAGAACACGGCGGCGAACAGGTCCCGCAGCGGGCTCAGCAGCGTGTGCGCGCCCTCCGCGACCTCGCCGGACAGCGCGATGCCCACCAGGAAGGCGCCCACCGCGGCCGACACCTGGAGCTGCTGCGCCACACCCGCGACCAGGATCGTCAGGCCGAGCACCACCAGCAGCAGCTTCTCCGGGTCGTCGCTGGAGACGAACCGCGAGATGAGCCGGCCGTAGCGCACCGCCACGAAGAGCACCAGTCCCGCCGCGGCCAGCGCGACCGCCAGCGTGATGCTGCCGGTCATCAGGCCGGCACCGGCGACCAGCGCGGTGACGATCGGCAGGTACACCGCCATCGCCAGGTCCTCCAGGACCAGCACGCTCAGGATCACCGGCGTCTCGCGGTTGCCGACCCGGCCCAGATCGCCCAGCACCTTGGCGATGACACCGGACGACGAGATCCACGTCACGCCGGCGAGCACGACGGCCGCCACCGGGCCCCAGCCCAGCAGCAGCGCGGCCACCGCACCCGGCACCGCGTTGAGCGCGCAGTCGACGAGGCCGGCCGGATAGTGGGACTTTAGGTTCGTGACCAGGTCGCCGGCCGTGTACTCCAGGCCCAGCATCAGCAGCAGGAGGATGACACCGATCTCGGCGCCGGCCGCGACGAACTCCTCGCTCGCGCCGAGCGGGAGCAGCCCGCCCTCGCCGAAGGCCAGACCGGCCAGCAGATACAGCGGGATGGGGGAGAGCCGGTAGCGCCCGGCGAACCGGCCGAGCAGCCCGAGCCCCAGGATGATGGAACCGAACTCGATCAGGAGAACCGCGGAGTGCACCGGCTCACTCCTGCCCGAGTATCGCCGCGGCGGCGTCGACGCCCTCACGGGTGCCGATGACGATCAAGGTGTCACCACCCACGAGCCGGAAGTCCGGCGCCGGCGAGGGAATCGCCTCGGCCCGCCGCAGCACCGCCACGATCGACGCGCCGGTCTCGGTCCGCATGCACGTCTCGCCCAGAAGACGCCCGTTCCAGCGCGAGGTGGCGGACACCTCGATCCGCTCGGCGACCAGACCCAGGTCCGTGGTGTAGAGCAGGTTGGCGCTGTGGTGCGAGGGCTTCAGCGCGTCTATCAGCGCGCCCGCCTCGGGGCCGGTCAGCCGCAGCGAGTGGGCGCACGAATCGGGGTCGTCGGCCCGGTAGACGTTCACCGTGCGGGCGCCGTCGCGGTGTGCCACCACCGACAGATGGCGGTGTTCCCGGGTCACCAGGTCGTACTGGACCCCGATACCCGGCAGCGGCGTCGCCCTCAGGCGTGGTGCTGACACGAGCTTTCCCCTCATTCGTCTTGCTTCCCTTGCCGCACTTCCCACACGTACGTGACGTGCTCACGGCCCCGCCATGCTGTCATCCGCACGTACGGTGGCGATATGGGTGTCGTGACGGATATACGCGGCCGGTCGCGGGCGCGGAGGCTGGCTGCGGCGGTGTCGTGCGCGGAGGCCGGAAGGAGCGGAAAGAGGACCGTGTCGCTCTTCTGGCGGATCTTCTCGCTCAACGCCGCGGGCCTGTTCGTCGCCACCGCCCTGCTCCTGGGACCGCTCACCGTCTCGACACCGGTCCTGCCCGGCGAGGCACTGATCCTGCTCGTGGGCCTCGCGGCACTGCTCGCCGGAAACGCGGTCGTCCTGCGCATCGGCCTGAACCCCCTGCACCGGCTCGGCCGGGCCATGGCCACCGCCGACCTGCTGGTGCCCGGCGCCCGCCCCGCCGTCGCCGGACCGGCCGAGGCGGCCCAGCTGATCGCCACGTACAACACGATGCTGGACCGGCTCCAGGCCGAACGAGCGGCCGGCGCCGGCCGCGCGCTCCAGGCCCAGGAACGCGAACGCCACCGTATCGCCCGCGAACTGCACGACGAGGTCGGCCAGACCCTCACCGCCGTCCTCCTCCAGCTCAAGCGGGTCGCCGACCGGGTCCCCGGCGAGCTGCGCGAGGAGGTGTCGCTGGCGCAGGAGGCTACCCGGTCCGGCCTCGACGAGATCCGCCGCATCGCCCGCCGGCTGCGCCCCGGCGTCCTGGAGGAACTCGGCCTCCCCAGCGCGCTGCGTTCACTCGCCGCCGAGTTCACCCACCACGGGCTGTCCGTCGACCACCACGTCCCCGGCGACCTGCCCCCGCTCGCCCCGGAGGCGGAACTGGTGCTCTACCGGGTCGCCCAGGAGGGCCTGACCAACACCGCCCGGCACGCCGCCGCCGACCACGCCGCGCTCAGCCTCCGTCCGCTCGCCGACTGCGTCGAACTGCTCGTCCGCGACAACGGCACCGGGCTCGGCACGGCCGCCGAGGGCGCCGGCATCCGGGGCATGCGTGAGCGGGCCCTGCTGATAGGAGCCGAGATCCACTTCGAACCCGCCCCCGGAGGGGGCACCGACGTATGCCTGCGCGTCCCCGCCCCGCCCGGGGAGCGTTCCGCAGACCGAACCGGAGACAGCCCCTGATGTCCGCACGGCCCCCGATCCGCGTCCTGCTCGCCGACGACCACACCCTCGTACGCCGCGGGGTACGCCTCATCCTGGACGGCGAACCGGACCTGACGGTGGTCGCCGAGGCCGGTGACGGCGCCGAGGCGGTCGCGGCGGCCCGGGCCACCGAGGTCGACCTGGCCGTCCTGGACGTCGCGATGCCCCGCATGACCGGCCTCCAGGCGGCCCGCGAACTCTCCCGCCGGCTGCCCGAGCTGCGCATCCTGATCCTGACCATGTACGACAACGAGCAGTACTTCTTCGAGGCCCTCAAGGCCGGCGCCTGCGGATACGTCCTCAAGTCCGTCGCCGACCGCGACCTGGTCGAGGCGTGCCGGGCCGCCGTGCGTGACGAACCGTTCATCTACCCCGGCGCCGAACGGGCCCTCGTCCGGTCCTACCTGGACCGCATGGACCGGGGCGGCGACCTGCCCGAGCGGCCCATCACGGAGCGCGAGGAGGAGATCCTCAAGCTCGTCGCCGAGGGCCACACCTCCAAGGAGATCGGCGAACTGCTCTTCATCAGCGCCAAGACCGTCGAGCGCCACCGCGCCAACCTCCTGCAGAAGCTGGGCGTCCGCGACCGCCTGGAACTGACCCGGTACGCGATCCGCGCGGGCCTGATCGAGCCTTGACCGTGGGCGCCGGCCACCGGCTGTGACCAGCCCTGACCAGCTCCGATCCGGGTTGTCCACAGGCGGCCGGGGCCATCGCCGCCGACCGCCTACCCTTATTGCCATGAGCAGCATCGACCGGAGCCAGTCAGTGGGCGGCACGCGCACCTACGAAGTACGCACCTACGGGTGCCAGATGAACGTCCACGACTCCGAGCGATTGTCCGGTCTGCTGGAGGACGCGGGCTACGTCCGCGCCGCCGAGGGCGCCGACGGCGACGCGGACGTCGTCGTCTTCAACACCTGCGCGGTACGGGAGAACGCCGACAACAAGCTGTACGGCAACCTCGGCCACCTCGCCCCGAAGAAGGCGAGCCGCCCCGGGATGCAGATCGCGGTCGGCGGCTGCCTCGCGCAGAAGGACCGCGACACCATCGTGAAGCGCGCCCCCTGGGTGGACGTCGTCTTCGGCACCCACAACATCGGCAAGCTCCCGGTGCTGCTGGAGCGCGCCCGCGTGCAGGAGGAGGCGCAGGTCGAGATCGCCGAGTCCCTGGAGGCGTTCCCGTCCACGCTGCCGACCCGGCGCGAGAGCGCCTACGCGGCCTGGGTCTCCATCTCCGTCGGCTGCAACAACACCTGTACCTTCTGCATCGTCCCGGCGCTGCGCGGCAAGGAGAAGGACCGCCGCCCCGGCGACATCCTCGCCGAGGTCGAGGCACTGGTCGCCGAGGGCGTCTCGGAGATCACCCTCCTCGGGCAGAACGTCAACGCCTACGGCTCCGACATCGGCGACCGCGAGGCGTTCAGCAAGCTGCTGCGCGCCTGCGGGAGCATCGAGGGCCTGGAGCGCGTCCGTTTCACCTCCCCGCACCCGCGCGACTTCACCGACGACGTCATCGCCGCCATGGCCGAGACGCCGAACGCCATGCCGCAGCTGCACATGCCGCTCCAGTCCGGCTCCGACCCGGTGCTGAAGGCGATGCGCCGCTCCTACCGTCAGGAGCGCTACCTGGGGATCATCGAGAAGGTGCGGGCCGCCATCCCGCACGCGGCGATCACCACCGACATCATCGTGGGCTTCCCCGGCGAGACCGAGGAGGACTTCGAGCAGACCCTGCACGTGGTGCGCGAGGCCCGGTTCGCCCAGGCCTACACCTTCCAGTACTCCAAGCGGCCCGGCACCCCGGCCGCCGAGATGGACGGCCAGATCCCCAAGGCGGTCGTCCAGGAGCGCTACGAGCGCCTCGTCGCCGTCCAGGAGGAGATCTCCTGGGAGGAGAACAAGAAGCAGGTCGGCCGCACCCTGGAGCTGATGGTCGCCGAGGGCGAGGGCCGCAAGGACGGCGCCACCCACCGGCTCTCCGGCCGCGCCCCCGACAACCGCCTGGTGCACTTCACCAAGCCCGGTCAGGAGGTCCGCCCCGGCGACGTGGTGACGGTCGAGATCACCTACGCCGCCCCGCACCACCTCCTCGCCGAGGGCGCGGTCCTGGACGTGCGCCGCACCCGCGCGGGCGACGCCTGGGAGAAGCGCAACGCGGCCGAGCAGGCCAAGCCAGCGGGCGTGCTGCTCGGCCTGCCGAAGATCGGTGTGCCCGAGCCCCAGCCGGCCGTGGCGAGCGGCTGCGGCTGCGACTGACCGCGGGGGAGTGCGACCGCGGGCGGCGGCACGGGGTTACGCTGCCGATCATGCTTGTCGCCGCCGCCGTCTGCCCCTGCCCGCCGCTCCTCGTACCGGAGGTCGCCGCGGGCGCCGCACCCGAACTGGACGCCGCGCGCGCGGCGTGCACGGACGCGCTGGGCGTCCTCGCCGCCGCCCGGCCCGACCGGCTCGTGGTCGTCGGACCCGCGGACGGTGCCGGGCCGGAGATTTACCCGCAGGGCACGCCGGGCTCGTTCCGCGGCTTCGGCGTGGACGTGGACGTGCGGCTGGGCCCGGACCCCGGCGCGGGGACGCGGCCGGCCGGGAGTGAACTGCCGTACGGCTTCGCCGTCGGGGCCTGGCTGCTCGCGCGTACCGGCTGGTCCCACGCGCCCGTCGAGGGTGTCGGAGTGGGGGAGGCCCTTCCCGCCGAGCGGTGCGCCGCCGTCGGCCGGGACCTCGCCGGGCGGGCCGGACGGATGGCGCTGCTGGTACTCGGCGACGCCAGCGCGTGCCGCACGCTCAAGGCGCCGGGCTACCTCGACGAGCGGGCGGCGCCCTTCGACGCGGAGGCGGGGCGCGCGCTGGGCGCGGCGGACGTGACCGCCCTCGCCGGGCTGGACGTCGCCCTGGCCCGTGAGCTGAAGGTGTCCGGCCGCGCTCCCTGGCAGGTCCTCGCGGGCGCGGCCGGGGGAGCGGGCCTGTCGGGCTCGCTGCTGTACGAGGACGCTCCGTACGGGGTGGGGTACGTCGCGGCCGCGTGGTCGTAGTCGTGTCGGAGCCGGAGCCGGAGCCGGAGCCGGAGCCGGAGCCGGAGCCGGAGCCGGAGCCGGAGCCGGAGCCGGAGCCGGAGCCGGAGCCGTAGTCGTAGTCGCGGGAGCGCGTCGGCGGACGGTCACGGAGCCGGTCAGCTGACGCGCTGATCCGCTCCGTGACCGTCCGCCGACGCGTGGGTGACCCGGTGGTGTGCCGGGTCAGGAGGCCGGAGGGGGCCCGGCCGGCGGCGTGCCGCCCGGAGTGCTGCCGGGCGTGCCACCTCCGCCCGTGCCCTCGTCGTCCTTGTGAGCGAGACGGTCCACGGCGCCCTTGGCCTTGCCCGTGCCGGTCTGGATCCGGTCGCTGTACTTGCCCTTGGTCTTCTGGTCGACGGTCCGCGCCACCTTGTCGAGGCCGCGATCGATCTTGCCCTCGTGCTGCTGCGCGAGGTCGGAGACCTTGCCCTTCGCCGGTCCGAGTCTGGCCTTCAAGTTGTCCATGAGACCCATGGTTCGCCTTCCCTCACGGGGCAGTCAGGTGCGGGCGCCCTTGTCGGCCTCGTTGTCGACGGCCTCCCCGGCGGACTGCTGCTTGGGGATGCCGACACCGTCCGAGTCGGCGGCCTCGGGGGCCGTGGCGGCCTCGTCGGTCTCCGCGGTGTTCCGAGGGCCGGCCTCGGCCGTCTCCGCGGCCTCCGCCGTGTTCTCCTCCGCGGCCCGCTCGGTCTCCGTGCCGTCGGCCCCCGTCTCGGCGGCCGACGTCTCCTCGGTGTTCTTCGACTTCCGATTCCGAAGAAGCCGTGCAAAAACGCCCATATCAACTCCATACGTTACTCGTGCGGGCGAAATCCCGCGGCATCCGATGCGTCCGATCGCGTGGCCGGGGCCATCGCCCCGGCCGTCCGGGGAGCGGGAACCTCGCAACGGGCAACGACCCCGGCCGCGGACCGTCACGTAACTCGTTCGAGGGCGAGGTGCGAGGTTTGCGAGACTGGTTCGGTGAGCAGCGCACCCTCCGCCCCCCGTGTCATCGCCGTAGTCGGACCCACCGCGGCCGGAAAGTCCGATCTGGGCGTCTTCCTGGCCCAGCGGCTCGGCGGCGAGGTCGTCAACGCCGACTCCATGCAGCTCTACCGTGGGATGGACATCGGCACCGCCAAACTGACACCCGGAGAACGCGACGGCGTCCCGCACCATCTCCTGGACATCTGGGACGTGACGGTCACGGCGTCCGTCGCCGAGTACCAGCGGCTGGCCCGGGAGCGGATCGACGCCCTCCTCGCCGAGGGGCGCTGGCCGATCCTCGTCGGCGGCTCCGGCCTCTACGTCCGCGGCGCCGTCGACAACCTGGAGTTCCCCGGCACCGACCCCGGGGTCAGGGCCCGGCTGGAGGAGGAACTCGCCGAGCTGGGCTCGGGGGCGCTGCACGCCCGGCTCGCCGCCGCCGACCCGGGGGCCGCGCGGGCCATCCTCCCCGGCAACGGTCGCAGGATCGTGCGCGCCCTGGAGGTGATCGAGATCACCGGCCGGCCCTTCACCGCCAATCTCCCCGGTCACGACTCCGTCTACGACACCGTCCAGATCGGCGTCGACGTGGCGCGCCCCGAACTGCACGAGCGCATCGCCCTCCGCGTCGACCGGATGTGGGAGGCGGGACTGGTCGAGGAAGTACGCGCACTCGAAGCGCGGGGGTTGCGCGAAGGGCGTACGGCGTCGCGCGCGCTCGGCTACCAGCAGGTGCTCGCGGCGCTCGCCGGTGACTGCACGCTCGACGAGGCGCGCGCGGAGACCGTCCGTGCCACCAAGCGCTTCGCGCGCCGTCAGGATTCATGGTTCAGGCGCGACCCGCGGGTGCACTGGTTGAGTGGGGGTGTGGCGGATCGCACGGAACTTCCGCGGCTCGCCCTGTCGTTGGTCGAACGACCGGTTACAGCCTGATCACGTGATGGCATCGGGACGCCCCGGCCGTCATCCCGGCCTCCGACGGCGTGCCATCATCGAGCTTCGATCGACCGAGTGAGTCCTAGTTGGGAGGGCGCGTGGCGATGGAGGCCGGCCCTCGCGACACCGCACCGAGCACCGAGCACGGCACCGTCGGCCCCGGTGGTCCGGAGCCGGACGGATCCGCCCTGAGCCCCGACGGCCCCGACGAGACTCCGCAGGGTGTGGCGGCCGACGGCCCCGAGCCCGACGAGATGTACGGGGACGAGGTCGAGGTCGAGCTGCGGCCCCAGCGGCGACTGAGGATCTGGCAGCTCGCGCCCATCGTCTGCCTGGCCGCCGTCGGCTCCCTGATGTTCGCCTTCCCGCTCGCCTTCGACTTCGGCGACAGCGGCGCCGTGATCGCCATGCTGGGGCTGCTGATCTGCTCGTGCGCGGCCGGCTGGGGCATGATGGCCGCCCGCCGGGTCGGCTACACCTGGCCCGGCCTGCCGCAGCGCGGATCCGGGCGCCGCGCCGACTGGCGGATGATCACCGTCTACGCCCTGGCGGTCGTCGCGATCGTCGTCCTGGCCGTGTGGCGGGTGGCCCGCCTGCGGGGCTGAGACCCCGCCCGTACTCTCCCCCCACGCTCCCGCCCCCGGCTCGTCGTACCCAACCCGTACGATCGAGGAATGAGCACGCGGATCGCCTTCCTCAAGGGTCACGGCACCGAGAACGACTTCGTGATCGTCCCGGACCCGGAGAACACCGTCGACCTGCCCCCCACCGCCGTCGCCGCCCTGTGCGACCGCCGCGCGGGCCTCGGCGGCGACGGACTGCTGCACGTGGTGCGGTCCGCGGCGCACCCCGACGCCCGGGGCATGGCGGCCGAGGCCGAGTGGTTCATGGACTACCGCAACGGCGACGGCTCGGTCGCGGAGATGTGCGGCAACGGCGTGCGGGTCTTCGCGCGCTACCTCCAGCGCGCCGGGCACGTCACCGAGGGAGACCTCGCCGTCGCCACGCGCGGGAGCGTGAAGACCGTGCACCTCGCCAAGAACGGTGACGTCACCGTCGGCATGGGCCGCGCGCTGCTCCCCGAGGGCGACGTCGTGGTCGGCGTCGGCGAGCGCCACTGGCCCGCGCGGAACGTGAACATGGGCAACCCGCACGCGGTCGCCTTCGTCGCCGACCTCGACCACGCGGGCGACCTGTACACCGCGCCGCCCGTCGGGCCGGCCGCCGCCTACCCGGACGGGGTCAACGTCGAGTTCGTCGTCGACCGCGGCCCCCGCCACGTCGCGATGCGCGTGCACGAGCGCGGCTCCGGGGAGACCCGCTCCTGCGGCACCGGCGCGTGCGCCGTCGCCGTCGCCACCGCGCGCAGGGACGGCGACGATCCGGCGGTCACCGGCACCCCGGCGACCTACACCGTCGACCTGCCCGGCGGCACCCTGGTGATCACCGAGCGCCCCGACGGCGAGATCGAGATGACCGGTCCGGCAGTGATCGTCGCGGAGGGGGAGTTCGACTCCGCATGGCTGGAAGGGGTACTCGCCACCACGACGACCGGGTGAACCACAGCCCGGTCCATGACACTCAGTACGAAAACGTAAACCCTCGGCTCATCGCTCGAATGGGTGATCCGTTTCACGCTCGGCGAGAGGCGGTCGGCCGCACGTGGTGGGCTCGATAGCATCAAGCACCGGCCCGGACGGGGGACCGACACCATCCCCTGAGCCGTGTCCGCCCTGGGATACCCCGTCCGCCGGTTTACGCAGCCGGAGGTGCCCATGAACGCGGAGGCCGTGAATCCAGCGAGCCCCGGCCCCGTGACGCCCGCGAGCGCCGGCCAGGTCGCGCCCGCGGGGGCCCGCAGAAAGGCCCGCCCCCGGATCGATCTGCGCCGCCTCGGCCGCGCCGCGCTGCTCGGCTCCACCGCCCGCGGCCGGCTGCCCGACGCCATCGGCCACGTCGTCGAGGCCCACCGCGCCCACCACTCCGACGCCGACCTCGACCCGCTGCGCCGCGCCTACGTGCTGGCCGAGTCCTCGCACCGCGGCCAGATGCGCAAGAGCGGCGAGCCGTACATCACCCACCCCCTCGCCGTGACCCTGATCCTCGCCGAACTCGGGGCGGAGACCACCACCCTGACCGCCTCGCTCCTGCACGACACCGTCGAGGACACCGACGTGACGCTCGATCAGGTGGGCGAGCAGTTCGGCGCCGAGGTCCGCTACCTCGTCGACGGCGTCACCAAGCTGGAGAAGGTCGACTACGGCGCCGCCGCCGAGCCCGAGACCTTCCGCAAGATGCTCCTCGCCACCGGCAACGACGTCCGCGTGATGTCGATCAAACTCGCCGACCGGCTGCACAACATGCGCACCCTCGGCGTCATGCGCCGCGAGAAACAGGAGCGCATCGCCAAGGTGACCCGCGACGTACTCATCCCGCTCGCCGAACGGCTCGGCGTCCAGGCGCTCAAGTCCGAGCTGGAGGACCTCGTCTTCGCGGTCATGCACCCCGAGGAGTACGAGCACACACGCGAGCTGGTCGACGAGAACGCCGCCCGCGCGGACGACCCGCTGGCCGAGGTCGCCGAGGACGTCCGCAAGGTGCTGCGCGAGGCCGACATCGCCGCGGAAGTCCTCATCCGGCCCCGCCACTTCGTCTCCCTGCACCGCGTCTCCCGCAAGCGCGACCCGCTCCGCGGCGCCGACTTCGGCCGCCTCCTGGTGCTCGTGCAGGACGACGCCGACTGTTACGCCGTCCTCGGCGAACTGCACACCTGTATGACGCCCGTCGTCTCGGAGTTCAAGGACTTCATCGCCGTCCCCAAGTTCAACCTGTACCAGTCGCTGCACACCGCGGTGGCCCGCGCGCAGGACCGCCAGGTCGTCGAAGTCCTCATCCGCACCCACCAGATGCACAAGGTCGCCGAGGCGGGCGTCGTCGCGCTCGGCAACCCCTACGCCGCGCCGCCGGAGGAGCAGACCGCGGGCGACGGCGAACGCGCCGACCCCACCCGGCCCGGCTGGCTCTCCAGGCTGCTCGACTGGCAGCGCGGCGCACCCGACCCCGACACCTTCTGGTCCACCCTGCGCGAGGACCTCGCCCAGGACCGCGAGATCACCGTCTTCCGCCCAGACGGCGGCACCCTCGGCCTCCCCGAGGGTGCCACCTGCGTCGACGCCGCCTACGCTCAGTACGGCGAGGACGCGCACGCCTGTATGGGCGCCCGGGTGAACGGCCGCCTGGCCACCATGAGCACGGTGCTGCGCGACGGCGACGGCGTGCAGCTCCTGATGGGCCAGGACCCCGCCTCCGAGCCCTCCAGCGACTGGCTGGAGCACGCCCACACGCCCGCCGCGCGGATCGCCATCCAGCGCCGCCTCGCCGCGCGCCCGGCACCCACGCCCACCGACACCGAGGCCGAGGCAGGGGCAGCAGCAGAGACGGGGAACCATGCCCGCCGCCGCACCGCCCCTGCCGACGACGCCCCCGCGCCCGCCCCACGACCGGCGGCCGACGCCCCGGAGGCCCGCCCCGGCTCCGGCTCCGGCTCCCCCGACGTGCTGGTCGACCCGCCGGGCGCGACCGTGCGCCTGGCCGGCTGCTGCACGCCCGTGCCGCCGGACCGGATCACCGGCTTCGCCGTCCGCGGGGGAGTGGTGACCGTGCACCGCGCGGAGTGCGCGGCGGTGGTGCGCATGAAGAGCGCCGGGCGGCCCGAGGTCGATGTGCGCTGGGGCGACAGCACCGAGTGCCGGGTCACCCTGCTCGCCGAATCGTTCGGCCGCCCGCACCTCCTGGCCGACCTCACCGAGGCCATGGCCCTCGAAGGCGCCGAGATCGTCTCGGCGACCGTAGAGCCCCCGGACCGCCAGCGGGTCCGCCACACCTACACCGTGCTGCTCCCGGACGCGGCCCGGCTGCCCGCCCTGATGCGCGCGATGCGCGACGTGGCCGGCGTGTACGACGTCAGCCGGTCCCAGCCGCAGCCCACCGGGGCCTGAGCGGGACGTACCCGTTCGGGTGCCCCGGGCGCGCGCCGTCGCCGCGGGGCACGCGCGCGCTGGTAGCCGTGAGGGATGCTGCACACCCCTCACACCTCTCACACCCCTCACGTCCCTCACACCCCTCACAGCCCTCGCATCCCTCAGCCCCCGCATCCGCGGTGCCGCGGACGCTGCCGCCGCCGGCTCAGAGCGGCGGCGCTGCTCGCCTCGGCCGTCTCCGTCTGCCTGGTCGCCGCGACCGCCCCGCCGGCCCCGCTCGGCGTCGGCGACCGCCTCTACCCGCACCTGGGAAACCCCGGCTACGACGTGGCGGCGTACGACCTCTCCTTCACCTACTCGGGCAGCAACACCAAACCGCTGAAGGCCGTCACCACCATCGACGCCCGGACCACGGCCGACCTGGACCGGGTCAACCTCGACTTCGCCCACGGCGAGGTCGCCTCCGTCGAGGTCGACGGCGAGCCCGCCGCCTTCGCCACGGCCGGGGAAGACTTGGTCGTCACGCCCGACGACGCCCTCGACGAGGGTGAGTGGACGCGGATCACCGTGCGGCACAGCAGCGATCCCGTGTACTCCGAGGACCGCCCGGGCGGCTGGGTGCGCACCGCCGACGGCCTAGCCATGGCCAACCAGGCCGACGTCGCCCACCTGGTCTTCCCCTGCAACGACCACCCCTCCGACAAGGCGCGCTTCACCTTCCGCGTCACCGCGCCCGACGGGCTCACCGCCGTCGCCAACGGACTGCCGACGGGCGTCGACCGCGCCGCCCGCTCGACCACCTGGACCTACCGGACCCAGCACCCCATGGCGACCGAGCTGGCCCAGGTGTCCATCGGCCGCTCCACGGTGCTGCACCGCACCGGCCCGCACGGTCTGCGGGTACGGGACGTCGTGCCGACCGAGCACCGCGCGGCGCTCGAACCGTGGCTGAGGAAGACGCCGGACCAGATCGCCTGGATGGAGAAGAAGGTCGGGCGCTACCCCTTCGAGACGTACGGCCTGCTCATGGCCGACGCCACCACCGGCTTCGAGCTGGAGACCCAGACGCTCGCCCTCTTCGAGCGCGAACTGTTCACGGAACCCGGCTACCCGAAGTGGTACGTCGAGTCGATCATGGTGCACGAGCTGGCCCACCAGTGGTTCGGCAACAGCGTCAGCCCGGGCACCTGGTCCGACCTGTGGCTCAACGAGGGGCACGCCACCTGGTACGAGGCGCTGTACGCGGAGGAGACCGCGGACAGGCCCGTGGCGGCGCGCATGAAGGCCGCCTACGGCGCCTCCGACGGCTGGCGCGCCAAGGGAGGGCCCCCGGCCGCCCCCAAGCCCCCCACCTCCGGCAGCAAGACCGGCATCTTCCGCGCCAACGTCTACGACGGCGCCGCGCTCGTGCTCTACGCGCTGCGCCAGGAGATCGGCCGGACCGCCTTCGAGCGCCTGGAGGCGGCCTGGGTCGACCGCCACCGGGACGCCAACGCCACCACCGCCGACTTCGTCCGGCTCGCCTCCGAGATCTCCGGCCGCGACCTGGGCGACTTCTTCCAGGGCTGGCTCTACGCCGAGAAGACCCCGCCGATGCCCGGCCACCCGGACTGGAAGCCGACGGCCGCCGGCAAGGCGCCCGCGTCCCAGAAGGCGCACGGGTAATAAGCCGGTGACGAGACGGCCCGTGCCGTGCGACCATCTTCGGGACGGCGCGGTACGGGCCGCGGGAATCTCCCCGGCGGCTCGAGCGTTGTGCAGAATGTCGCAGCCGAAGTGCCGCGCGTTCCGTTTCCCAGCTACGTAAGGATCCAATGACCTCCTCTTCTTCCCCCTCCAAGGACACCAAGCGTCTCGCGCAGACCTATCCCGAGGGCCTCCGGGCCGATGCCCTGATGGAAGAGGACGTCGCCTGGAACCACGAGATCGACCCGAAGTGGGACGGTGAGCAGTTCGACCGCTCCGACCGCGCGGCCCTGCGCCGGGTGGCGGGCCTGTCCACCGAGCTCGAGGACGTCACCGAGGTCGAGTACCGCCAGCTCCGCCTGGAGCGGGTCGTCCTCGTCGGCGTGTGGACCTCGGGCACCGTGCAGGACGCGGAGAACTCGCTCGCCGAGCTGGCCGCCCTCGCCGAGACCGCCGGCGCCCTCGTGCTCGACGGCGTCGTCCAGCGCCGCGACAAGCCCGACGCCGCGACGTACATCGGCTCGGGCAAGGCCGAGGAGCTGCGCGACGTCGTCCTCGACACGGGCGCCGACACCGTCATCTGCGACGGTGAGCTGAGCCCCGGACAGCTGATCCACCTCGAAGACGTCGTCAAGGTCAAGGTCATCGACCGTACGGCCCTGATCCTGGACATCTTCGCCCAGCACGCCAAGTCCCGGGAGGGCAAGGCGCAGGTGGCGCTCGCGCAGATGCAGTACATGCTGCCCAGGCTGCGCGGCTGGGGTCAGTCGCTGTCCCGTCAGATGGGCGGCGGCAAGGGCGGCGGCCTCGCCACCCGTGGTCCCGGTGAGACCAAGATCGAGACGGACCGGCGCCGGATCCGCGAGAAGATGGCGAAGATGCGCCGGGAGATCGCGGACATGAAGACCGGCCGCGAGATCAAGCGCCAGGAGCGCAAGCGCCACAAGGTGCCCTCCGTCGCCATCGCGGGCTACACCAACGCCGGCAAGTCCTCGCTGCTCAACCGCCTCACGGGCGCGGGCGTGCTGGTGGAGAACGCGCTGTTCGCCACCCTGGACCCGACCGTGCGCCGCGCGGAGACGCCGAGCGGCCGCCTGTACACGCTGGCCGACACCGTCGGCTTCGTCCGGCACCTGCCGCACCACCTGGTCGAGGCGTTCCGCTCCACGATGGAGGAGGTCGGCGACTCCGACCTGATCCTCCACGTGGTCGACGGTTCGCACCCGGTCCCGGAGGAGCAGCTGGCCGCCGTGCGCGAGGTGATCAGGGACGTCGGAGCCACCGACGTACCCGAGATCGTCGTGGTCAACAAGGCCGACATGGCCGACCCGCTGGTGCTCCAGCGGCTGCTGCGGGTCGAGAAGCGGGCCATCGCCGTCTCGGCACGCACCGGCCGGAACATCGACCAGCTGCTCGCCCTGATCGACAACGAGCTGCCGCGTCCCTCGGTCGAGATCGAGGCGCTCGTGCCGTACACCCACGGCAAGCTGGTCGCCCGCGCCCATGACGAGGGCGAGGTGATCTCCGAGGAGCACACCGCGGAGGGCACCCTGCTCAAGGTGCGGGTGCACGAGGAGCTGGCGGCGGAACTGACGCCGTACGCTCCGGCGCCCGCGCTCTGACCCGAGCGCCCGAGCGCCCGAGCGCCCGAGCGCCGCAAGCGCGAGAAGGGGCGCCCCCCCCCCCCCCGGCGCGGGGGGGGGGGGGGCCGGGGGGGGGGGGGCCGCGCCGCGCGCCCCGCGCCGGCCCGCGGAGCGCG
>NZ_JBHXNW010000052.1:0-65179 GCF_042717365.1 Streptomyces sp. NPDC058534 | reverse complement strand
GGCGGGGGCCCTGAGCGCGCCCCGCGGGCCCGGGCCCCCCCCCGGGGTGCCCGCCCGCCGCCCGGGGTCGCGGGGGCCGGGGGCCGGCCGCCGACGTCGGCGCTGGTGCCCGGCCGCGGAGAGGGGGTGCTGTCTGGATCAGGCCGGCTCCGGGCAACGGTGCCTTGCGCCCGGCCCGAGCGGGGTCTGGTTCGTGCCGGGCCCCGTGACCCCGGCAGGATCCGAACGGCACCCCCTAGGTGCGCAGAAAGGTACCGAGGGCGGACAGGTCGGTGCGTTCGAGGTCGGCCGGGCGGATCACGACGCGCAGTTCGGGGGCGGTGGCCGGGTCCCGGCGGCAGTGCGCGGCGAAGCTCTCGACGATCATGAACAGCAGCTGGGTGCGGTCGAGTTCGACGATCCGGGCGAGGCCGGAGCCGATCAGGGGGATCGCGACCGGCTTGTACATGCCGTACCGGGCGACGGCCGGCCAGAGGGTGTCCAGGCTCGCCCGCAGATCGGCCGGTCCCGAGCGGGCCACGAGGTCGTTGCCGAGCCGGGAGTAGGCCACGGCGAAGACCCGGCGGCCGTCCACCGTGAGCGGCACGGTGGTGCCGAGCGGATAGCGGACCCTGCGGCCGCGCGGCTTGTCCTGGGGCCGCTCCGTGCGCAGCGGGGTGAGCGTCCGCAGCCCGGCCTGGATCCGGTCGTCGAGGAGCTTGCGCTCGCCGCCGAACAGCCGCTGCACCAGCTGCCCCTGCACGCTGTCCCGGCTGATCACCAGGTCCTGCTCGGTGGCGGTGTCGAAGGTGTCGGTGAACCCGACCACCAGGTTGGCGTCCTCCTGGTCGAAGAGGTCGCCGCGCACGACGACCAGGTCTCCGGCGCCGGGGAAGGGCTGGCGCAGCAGTTCCTGCCCGTGCCGCTCCCGCAGCCGGGCCCGCAGCGAGCCGAGCAGCTCGGCGAGGTCCTGGTCGTCCGGCCGCTCCCTGGCCATCTGCTGCGCGACCGGCAGGGCGAGGTCGTGCCGGCCCAGGTCCATCCGGCTGCGGATCAGCTGGCGGCGGGCCGTCTCGCGCAGCGCGAGCAGCCGGCGTACCAGCGGCCGGGCGAAGTCCGCGTCGCCCGCCTCGGCCAGGGGACGGCCGCGGACCAGGGCCAGCGCCGCCGCCAGCCGGTCGGCGGCCGACGCGGGGGCCGCGAGCAGCGCCGAGTTGACCATGTCGGTGAAGTCCGCGCAGTCCAGCTGCTCGGGCGTGAGCACCAACCGGTACGCGGTCTCGGGCGCCGGTGCGGCCAGCAGCTGCTCGGTGCGCAGCACCCGGGCGCCGTCACCGTTCTGGGCGGGGTCGAGGGCGCGGCGCAGTTCGAGGACGCGCTTCTGCACCTCGTTGCGGTGCCGCCCGGACTGGTGGGGCTGCTCGCCGTTGATCGCCCACACGTCGCGGTGCAGGGTGCGGACCGGTACGGACTCTCCCTCCGCCGCCACCAGCCGGACCAGCAGCCGTGTCGTCAACGGCGTCAACCGGGCCGGTTCGCCGTCGACTTCGAGACCCGCCGGGCCCAGGACGCTCACGCGGATGCGCGCCATACAAGTGGTCTCCACTCGTTTCGCCCTCTTCCGCCGAGTGGTCACGGGGGAGGTTTCGGCAGCGTATCAAGCGTCCGTTTGGGGGAGTTGTGGATTCGGACGGTTCGTGTGGCGCACTGGACCGGGTGGATCCGGCGGAGGTGGCGGTGGGCACGGGTCGGCCCCCGAACGGCGCGCGGATCCGCCGGGCTACGGCCGGCGGTGGTAGGCGGACAGGTGTTGGAACGGGTAGGTGTGGCGCCAGTCCGAACCGGTGTCGTTGACCGTGCAGCCCGCCAGTTTCAGCCGTTCCACGATCTTGCCGAGCGCCGTCCCGGAGCCGTCGAAGCGGATGACGTTGCGCCCCGCGATGTCGGCGATCGGCCGCAGGCCGCCCACCTCGACGATCAGGGTGCGCTCGGGGTAGGCCATCAGCACCATGCCCAGTTCGATCAGCACGTTCGGGCGCGGCTGGCACACGGGCCGGGTCTCGTACTCCGGCTCGTTGTGGCCCCGCAGGTCCGGGTGGAGGGTGACGACGTCGTCCGGGGTGAGCAGCACGAGCGCCGCCTGGGCCTGCGCCGGGGCGCCGGCGACCACGTCACCGAGAAAGGGGGACGCGTGGCCGGTCGCTCTGACCAGGTCCTCCCACTCCTTGGGACGCAGGTCGAGCCGGCGCAGCAACTCGAACATCTCCCGCCGCACCTGGTCGTCCCGGCCGTGCACGACGAAGACGCTCCGGGCCCGTTCGGCGTCCGAGGGCATCGGCACCGCGCCGCGCCGCAGCCCGTCGGCGTACGGCTGCCCGGCCGGCCCGGACGGTGCGGCGTGGACCGGGGAGTTGTCGCCGAAGGTCTGGGTGCCGCCGTTGCCGACGCTCTGGTTGCCCCGGAAGTTGTTGGTGCTGCCCTGGCCGAAGTCGTTGCCTTGGAACTTCTGGGCGCTCATGCCGGTCGTGCCTCCCTGGTGATGCCGGAGTTGTTGCCGAAGGTCTGGGTGCCGTTGTTGCCGACGCTCTGGTTGCCGCCGAAGTTGTTGGTGCTGTTGGCCCCGAAGTTCTGCTGGAGGATGTTGGTCTGGTTCGCGTCGTGCTCGCGGGTGTCGACGTCGTGGTCGCGCAGGAAGTCACCGACGATCTGGAGCAGGTGGCGCTCGATGATCTGGATGTACTTGATCGCGTCCGTCTCCTGGAAGAAGTGGTGGAATTCGCTGTTGGGCGCCAGTTCGCGGACGCTGGTGAGCGCGCCGCAGTCCACGGTGGTCAGGGCGTAGCGGCCGAGCCGGAACTCGCTGGTGTCGTTGGGCTGGCGCACCAGGGTCCGTACGGTGTCGGTGCCGAAGCGGCTGGGCAGCCGCTCGCGCAGCGGGTTGAAGACCAGCCGCAGCAGTTCGCCGGGCGCGCTGCGGGTCACGTCCCAGGCGATGCGCACCATCAGCCGGCCGTCGATGGTGGCGGGCAGCCGGTCGGCGAGGTGGAAGCTCTCCGGCACGGGTCCGAGCACGTAGGTGTAGAACTCGGTGTGCAGGGTGCTGCCCTTGATGTCGAAGCCGATGAACACCGAGGTGACCAGCTCCTGTTGCCAGGCGCCGATGCGGATGCACAGGTACTCGCGCCGGGCGTCGTAGTCCTCCCGCCAGTGTTCGTCGTCGTCCTCGGGGTCGGGGGCGTCGAGGAGTACGGCGACGGAGTCGCTGCCCTCGGCCGTCCGGACCGCCTTGGTGAACCTGCGCCGGTCGACGGAGAGCAGCTGGATCCGGTCGCTGGGCGCGGGCTTGTCGCGCAGCTCGGCGAGCATCCGCTCGCTGACGCGGCCGGTGATGTCCTCGACGGTGAACGGGATGATCGGCTTGCGTTCGGCCGGGGCGTGGTCTCCCGCGCCGTCCACCGGACCGTGCTGGGCGGGGAAGTGCCCGTTGAGCAGGCCGCCCTGGCCGGTGAGCACGCCGCCCCGGGACACCGGGGCGCCCAGCAGCAGTTCGGCGTTGGCCCAGCGGCGGATGGAGTGGCCGGCGCCCACGAACGGCTTGTAGCCGCCGTAGTAGACCGTGTCGGAGGCCTGCTGCCGGTTGATCTTGCCGACCAGCTCCGGGGTGAAGCGCGAGGTCATCGGGTAGGCGCCGTCGAATCCCGGGCGGCCGTCCGCCGCCGGCGCGAGGTGCTCGGCGAGGGTCTGGAGGATGGCCAGGCGGCGCAGGAACATCGTGGCCCAGGCGACCCAGAAGAACAGCAGCGCCGCACCGAGGCCGCTCAGCAGCCCCGTGGCGAGCAGCAGCACGACGACGGCGGTGCCCGCGCCGAGGGCGGCCAGCTGGTTGCGGCGCAGGTTGTGGGCGGCGAGGGCGTGCGCGAGCACGGGCGCGGCGTCGTAGCCGTAGGAGGGGGCCACCATCCGGTAGGAGTGGGTGAGCAGCTCCCGGATCACGGCCTTGCGGTAGACGGGGTCGAGATAGGTGCCGGCGCACAGCAGGCGGGTGACGTTGCTGGTCGCGTCCGGGGGCGGCGGGGCGGCGTGGGTGGTCATGGTCCTCAGTTCCCTTCCCGCATGTCCGCGGCGGTGATGACGCCGTCGCTCACCGTGTAGGTGCCCTCGAAGGTGGTCGAGGTGCCGTCGTCGTCCCAGGCCACGACGGTGACCGACACCTCGTCGCCGGTCGTGCCGTTCACGGTGACGTCGTCCCGGTCGGTCGTCTCGAAGCCGGCGACGAAGTGGTCGTAGTCCGGGTCGAGGTTCTTGCCGCCCAGCTCCCAGGCGGTCGCGAAGTCGCGGTTGTTGATGGCCTCGAAGTACGCGGTCACCGTCGCCTCCGGCCCGTCCTCGCCGGTGAGCGCGGGGTCGGAGGAGTCGTCCGTGGGGTCGTCGGTGGCGGTGCCGTCCGTGCCGTCTGTGCCGTCTGTGCCGTCGTCGTAGGTGCCGTCGCCGTACGGGTCGTACGGGTCGTCGGTCGGCTCGTCGGTCGTGCCGTCGGTCGTGCCGTCGTCCCAGGAGTAGGTGTCGTCCTCCGAGGTCCCTTCGTCCGAGTTCTCGTCGTCCGAGGTGTCGGAACCCCAGCCCGGCATTGCTCCGCTGCCGTAGAAGTCGTCGGTGGCGGGGGCCCCGTCGTCGCGGCCGGTCGTGGTGAGCACGACGGCCAGCACGACTATGAGGACGAACGGGATCGCGATGACGGTCAGGGCCTGGTTGCGTACCTGGCCGGGCGTGAGTGCGAGTCCCGGCGCCGGGTAGGAACCACGGGCGCCGGGCGGAACGCGGGTACTACTCATCTGTCACCTCATTGCCGCCGGTATCCGGACGGGCGGATACGGCACGCGCCCCGAGTGGGCCGATGTGCCTTGTGCATCGACCGATCCGATCAGGGACGGCGCTTCCGGAACCAGATTTCTGGCGTTCCGATGCGCTTCCGATCGGCTTCCGGTATGGGACACGCGGTCGCTCCGACCTGGAGGGAATATACCCCCGGGGGGTATGGTTGACTTACGTGACCGAGATACGCCGAGAGAAGGGGAGACGGCCATGGATCGGCCGAGGCCAGTTCCTCGCGGCCGTCGGTGAGCGCGGCAAGATGCCGCTCCACGTCCAAGGCAGCCGCACAACCACTGGCGGCGGCGGTGATCGCCTGCCGGTAGGTGTGGTCGACGACGTCGCCGGCGGCGAATACGCCCGGGACGTTCGTACGGGTGGATGGCGAGGCGACCTTGAGGTAGCCGTTGTCGTCCAGGTCCAGCCGGCCCTTGAACAGCTCCGTGCGCGGATCGTGGCCGATGGCGATGAACAGGCCGGTCGCGTCCAGGTCGCGGGTGGCGCCGCTGAAGACGTCGCGCAGAACGAGGCCGGCCAGCATGCCGTTGCTCTCCTTGATCTCCGCGATCTCCGCGATCTCCGCGATCTCGGTGTCGAAGGCGAAGGAGATCTTGTCGTCGGAGAAGGCGCGGTTCTGCATGACCCGGGAGGCGCGGAGCGTCGAGCGGCGGTGGGCGACGGTCACCGAGCGGGCGAAGCGGGTGAGGAAGGTGGCCTCCTCCATGGCGGTGTCGCCGCCGCCGACCACCACGATGTCGCGGTCGCGGAAGAAGAAGCCGTCGCAGGTGGCGCACCAGGACACGCCCCGGCCGGACAGGTCGTCCTCCTTGGGGAGGCCGAGTCTGCGGTAACCGGAACCGGTGGCCACGATCACCGTCTTCGCGCGGTGCACGGTTCCCGCGGTGTCGGTGACCGACTTGATGTCCCCGGCGAGGTCCGCCTCGACGATGTCGTCGTCGATCCGCCGAAGACGGCGCCGCCGAAGACGAGCGGCTTGAGCTCGGCACGGGCCCTGTAGAGGGCAGCGGTGTATCCGGCGGGGCCGGAACCGATGATGACCTCGCGTACTCCGTTGTCGGTCACTGAGGTCACGCCTCCCGCTTCGCGTCGATCTCGGCGATGAGGGCCCCGATGCGGGTCTTGATCTCGTCGCGGATGGGGCGGACGGCCTCGACGCCCTTGCCGGCCGGGTCCTCCAGGGCCCAGTCCAGGTACTTCTTGCCCGGGAAGATCGGGCACGCGTCGCCGCAGCCCATGGTGATGACGTAGTCGGACGCCTGGACGGCCTCGGTGGTGAGGATCTTCGGCTTGGCGTCGGCGATGTCGACGCCGACTTCCCTCATCGCCTCGACGGCGGCCGGGTTGACCTGGTCGCCGGGGACGGAGCCGGCGGAGCGGACCTCGACGCGGTCTCCTGCCAGGTGCTGGAGGAAGCCGGCGGCCATCTGGGAGCGGCCGGCGTTGTGGACGCAGACGAAGAGCACGGAGGCGAGCGGAGCGGAGGGCATGCGTTCTTCCTTCACGAAGTGGTGGCAGGTGGTGCGGGGTTTCAGGTGCTCACCAGGCTGGCGGGCAGGTCGGTGATGCGCATGTCGATGTCGTCGCGGATCTGGCGGACGACTCCGAGCGGAGCGCCGTCGGGATCGGGCACGGGCCAGTCCAGGCAGCGGCGGCCGGACCCGATCGGGCAGGCGTCGCCGCAGCCCATGGTGATGACGATGTCGGCGGCCCGCACGGCCTCGTCGGTCAGCGGCTTGGGGAACGCTCCAGCCGGATCGGCGCCGGCCTCGGTGAGGACCTGCGCGATGTGCGGCCCGACCTCGGGCCCTGGGTGGGCCCCTGCGGAGGAGACGGTGAGCCGGTCGACCGCCCGATGTCGCAGCAACGCGGCGGCGAGCTGGGAGCGGCTCGCGTTGTGGCTGCACACGAACAGCACCCGCGGCAGCCCGACGCTCGGCGCGCCCTGGACGTGGGCGAGAACGTCGAGGCGCTCAGCGGCACGGTCTCAACCGAGAAGCGGCCCGTGTGCACGGTGGCGAGGCGGGCCGCGCCGGCGGCAAGGCGCTCGTCGGGCAGGGCGGGAGTGGGGACGGCGGACATGGGAAGACCCTTTCGACGGGCCCATAGGTCAGCCCCAGCTGGTATCAGTGCCGGGTGATGTGACAGTATCAGCCCATGATGACGTCAGTCGACACTGACCTGATCCGGGTGCTGGCCGACCCGCTCAGGCTCCAGATCGTGACCCTGCTCGCGCGCGAGACGCTGTGCACCACTCACCTCGTCGAGGAGACCGGCGCCCGGCAGACCAACCTCTCCAACCACTTGAGAGTCCTGCGCGAGGCCGGGGTCGTCGAGACCGAGCCCTGCGGCCGGTACACGTACTACAAGCTGCGCCCCGACGCCATCGCCTCGCTCGCCGGGCAGTTCGCCGACCTGGCCGAGTCCGCCCGCAATGCCGCCGACAACAAGAGGGCCTGCCCGTGACCCGCACCGAAGCGCCCGCGACCGGCGAGAACGCCTCCGTCGTCGCGAAGCTGTCGACGCTCGACCGCTTCCTCGCCCTCTGGATCCTGATCGCCATGGCCGTCGGCCTCGGCCTCGGGCGCGTGATTCCCGGACTGAACGACGCACTGGCGAAGGTCGAGATCGGCGGCATCTCCCTGCCCATCGCGCTCGGCCTGCTGATCATGATGTATCCGGTCCTGGCCAAGGTCCGCTACGACAAGCTGGACGCCGTCACCGGCGACCGCAAGCTGATGATCTCCTCGCTGGTCATCAACTGGGTCCTGGGACCTGCGGTGATGTTCGCCCTGGCCTGGATCTTCCTGCCGGACCTGCCCGAGTACCGCACCGGCCTGATCATCGTCGGCCTGGCCCGCTGCATCGCCATGGTCATCATCTGGAACGACCTCGCCTGCGGCGACCGCGAGGCCGCCGCCGTCCTCGTGGCGCTCAACAGCGTCTTCCAGGTGATCGCGTTCGGCCTGCTCGGCTGGTTCTACCTCGACCTCTTGCCCGGCTGGCTCGGCCTCGGCGACGGCGAGCAACTGGACATCTCCATGTGGGAGATCGCCCTGAACGTGGTCATCTTCCTCGGTGTTCCCCTGCTGGCCGGGTTCCTCACCCGCCGCATCGGCGAGAAGAAGCTCGGCCGTGAGAGGTACGAGTCCGACTTCCTGCCGAGGATCGGCCCCTGGGCGCTGTACGGCCTGCTCTTCACGATCGTCATCCTCTTCGCCCTCCAGGGAAAGACGATCACCTCCCAGCCGCTCGACGTGGCCCGCATCGCGCTGCCGCTGCTGGTGTACTTCGCGGTGATGTGGTTCGGCACCTTCGCCCTCGGCAAGGCGATCGGCCTCGCCTACGACCGCACCGCGACCCTCGCCTTCACGGCCGCGGGCAACAACTTCGAGCTGGCCATCGCGGTCGCCATCGCCACCTTCGGCGTCACCTCCGGCCAGGCCCTCTCCGGCGTCGTCGGACCGCTCATCGAGGTGCCGGTCCTGGTGGCGCTGGTGTACGTCTCCCTGGCATGGCGCCGGAAGTTCACCACCGCACAGCCGGGTTCATGACGCAGGACATCGATGTGGTCGTCGTCGGCGGCGGCCAGGCAGGACTCGCCGCCGGCTACCACCTGCGCCGCCAGGGCCTGGACTTCGTCATCCTGGACGCCGCCCCGGTGCCGGGCGGCTCCTGGCAGTACATGTGGGACTCGCTGCACCTGTTCTCCCCGGCCGACCACTCCTCCCTGCCCGGCCGGCTCATGCCCGCACAGCCCGGCGAGACCTACCCGGATGCCGGGCACGTGGTGGACTACCTCACCGACTACGAGAAGCGCTACGACCTGCCCGTCCAGCACGGCACCCGCGTGGACGGCGTGCACCCCGACGGCGAGCGGCTCCTGGTGGAGGCCGATTCCGGCACCTGGCGCTCCGGGGCGGTCATCAGCGCGACCGGCACCTGGTCACGTCCCTTCCTTCCCGCCGTCCCCGGACGCGACGACTTCACCGGTCGCCAGCTCCACACCACGGGATACCGCTGCCCTGCGGACTTCAACGGGCTGGGGGTCCCCCCGGCCGGAGGCCGGGGGAGCGTCGTCGTGGTCGGCGGCGGGAACTCCGGCGCGCAGATCGCCGCAGACCTTGCCCTGGACGGTGTCGTGGTGACGTGGGTGACGCAGCGCCCGCCCCGGTTCCTTGCCGACGACGTCGACGGCCGCGTTCTGTTCGACGTCGCCACCGCCCGCCGCCGCGCCCTCGACGAGGGCCGCGGGGACACCGGCGGGGTCGCCTCGCTCGGCGACATCGTCGCCGTGCCCCCGGTCCGTGCCGCCCGCGACGCCGGACTCCTCCACGCGCGGCCGATGTTCACCCGGCTCACCACCACAGGCATCCAGTGGGCCGACGGCAGCCAGGCCGAGGCGGACGCCATCGTCTGGTGCACCGGCTTCCGGCCTGCCCTTGCTCATCTTGCCCCGCTGGGTCTGCGGGGGCCGCGCGGCCAAATCCCGACCGCAGGCACCCGGGCCGTCGCGGACCAGCGCCTGCATCTGCTCGGGTACGGCGACTGGACCGGTCCGGCCTCCGCCACCCTGATCGGTGTGGGCCGCCCCGCGCGTGACGCCGCCCGGGACATCGCGCGGCTGCTGAGCAGCTGACACTGTGCACCGGGCGTCAGGGCCGGGTCACGAGGACTTCCTGACCCTCGACGCCGGCGGCAGGATCCGGGCGGCGTATCCGTTCTCCGCGGTGCCGACCCCGCACCGCCTGCGTCTGGAGGGCGGGGTGGAGGCGTGGGCGATGTGCGCGATCGACGCCCTCGGCGTGGCCGCGATGCTGGTGTGACCCCTGCTGAGCTGTGGTCAGGCCGCTGCGGGGGCGGTGGTCAGCAGCTTGCCCATCGCGGCGAGCACGGACGGCTCGACGCGGTAGTAGACCCAGGTGCCGCGCCGCTCGGAGGTGAGCAGGCCGGCCTCCTTGAGCTTCTTCAGGTGGTGGGAGACGGTCGGCTGGGAGACGCCGACGTCGGAGATGTCGCAGACGCACGCCTCGCCGCCCTCATGGGAGGCGACGGCGGAGAACAGCCGCAGCCGCACCGGATCGCCGAGCGCCTTGAACATCCGCGCGGCCGTCTCTGCTTCCTCTGCGGTCATCGGCCGCTCGGTCAGCGGCGGGCAGCACGGCACCACGCCCTGGCCGTCGACGGGCTCGAGCAACGGCAACACCTTCGCATTCGACATACGTCTATGTTGACACACGTCGAACCAGTCGGGGAGGGCTGTCACCAGCCCGCGAGGCGGGCAGCGAGGCGACGGGCGATACGGGCAGCGTCCCGGCCCACCCCACGCAGGGAGTTCGACGACAGGCTGCGCTGCCACTCCAGCCCCACGAACGTCAGACCCGGCACGCGTGTGGCGATGCCCTCGGCGTGTCGCGGGAGCCCCGAGTCATCGAGGGCTCCTTCGAGGCCGGTGAGGTAGGGCAGATGGGCGCGGTAGCCGGTGGCCAGCAGGACGCTGTCCACCTTCTCCCGGGACCCGTCCGGCCAGAGCAGTCTGGCGCCATCCGCACCGGTGAACACGGGCCGCCGGTCCGGTCGGCCGGCGGCGAGCGCGGCGCTGTAGTGGCCGTCGTCGATGACCAGCTGCGTCGGAGGCGTGCGCACGAGGCGGCCGAGGGGTGCGATGTCCAGGCCGGTGCGCCGCAGCCAGAAGTGCAGGTCGCGGCCGAGGATGCGCTGCCTCGCGAACTTCACCGGGTTCCGGCCGGCGAGCGTGACTGTGGCGAAGCGGGCGAGTTCGGTTGCGATCTGGACAGCGGAGTTGCCCGCGCCCACGACCACGATGCGCTGCCCGGCGAAGGGCTCCGGGTGGCGGTACTGCGCCGCGTGCAGCACCGTGCCGGTGAAGCCCTCCAGGCCCGGCAAGGCCGGGCGATGTGGCCGGGTGAAGGAGCCCGACGCCGCGACCACGGCACGCGCCGCGAGCCGGCCGCCGCCCTCGATCTCCACCTCGAACCCGGCTCCGGCCTGGCGCACGGCGGTAACCCGCCGGCCGGTGCGGATGTCGGCGTCCAGGCGGTCCGCGTAGGCGGAGAGGTAGGCGACGACCTCGTCGCGGTGCGGGTAGCGGTCCGGGTCGGCGCCCGGGAACGCCATGCCAGGAAGCGAGCTGTACCGGGCCGGGGAGAAGAGCGTGAGGCTGTCGTAGTACTTCGGCCACGACCCTGCCGCCCGTCCGGACGCCTCCAGTACGACCGGGCGCAGCCGTTGCTGCGACAGGGCGTGGGCGGCAGCCAGCCCGGACTGCCCGGCGCCGATGACCGCTACATCCGCGTGCTCCATGAATGGACTCCTTATTTCGACAGATGTCTATGTTGACACTCATCGAATCAGGTGTCATGCTGGCAGCGCAAGACATCGACGCACATCAAAATAGGCCTGGTCGTGGTCGCCGCCCTGCGCGCTTCCCCCGTCAAGGAGAAACCCCTCATGAGCACCCTGCAGCTTCCTGTCGTCGTCATCGGAGCCGGCCCCGCCGGACTCGCCGCCGCCGCCCACCTCGTCGAGCGCGGCATCGAGCCCCTCGTTCTGGAAGCGGGCGGCCGTGCCGGCGCGGCCGTGCGTGAGTGGAGCCACGTGCGCCTGTTCTCCACGTGGGGCGAGGTCGTCGACCCGGCTGCCGAAAAGCTCCTGGCCCCCACCGGCTGGACCAGGCCCGACCCGGCGAGGTACCCGTCCGGCGGAGACTGGGCCGAGCAGTACCTGCAGCCGCTCGCCGAGGCCCTCGGCGACCAGGTCCGCACCGGCGCCACCGTCACCGGCGTCTCCCGGGCCGGACGCGACCGGATCGTCGACGCCGACCGGGAGCAGCAGCCGTTCGTCGTGCACGTCGAGTACGCCGACGGCCGCGAGGAGCGCGTCTTCGCCCGCGCGGTGATCGACGCCTCCGGCACCTGGGCCACGGCCGGCCCGTCCGGCGGCAGCGGCCTGCCCGCGCTCGGCGAGAAGGCGGCGGCCGACCGGATCACCTACCGCGTGCCGGACCTGAAGAACCCGGCCGTCCGTGCTCGGTACGCAGGTAGGCGAACGGCCGTGATCGGCTCGGGTGCCTCCGCCTTCACCGCGCTCGCGTACCTCGCCGACCTGGCCGAGTCCGAGGACGGTACGGGCACGCACGCGGTGTGGATTCTGCGTCGGGGCATCTCCGGCGCCACCTTCGGCGGCGGCGAAGCCGACCAGCTGCCCGCCCGCGGCGCCCTCGGCCTCGCAGCGAAGGCCGCCGTCGACAAGGGACACGCGGACGCGGTCACCGGCTTCCGCACCGAGGCGTTCGAACGCGACGGCGACGGACGCCTCGTCCTCCTCGGCGAGGACGGACGCCGTCTGGATGCGGTGGACGAGGTGATCGTGCTGACCGGGTTCCGCCCCGACCTGTCCTTCCTGAACGAACTGCGCCTCGGCTTGGACGAGCGCCTCCAGGCCCCGGTGGAACTCGCCCCGCTGATCGACCCCAACCAGCACTCCTGCGGCACCGTCTACCCGCACGGCCACCGCGAGCTCTCCCACCCCGAGCAGGGCATCTACCTGGTCGGCATGAAGTCCTACGGCCGCGCCCCCACCTTCCTCGCCATGACCGGCTACGAGCAGGCCCGCTCCGTCGCCGCGGCGATCGCCGGCGACCTCGACACCGCCGACCGCGTCGAACTCACCCTCCCCGAGACCGGAGTCTGCGGCGGCGCGGGCCTGTTCGACACCCCCGACCCCCAGCAGGCCGACGGCGGCGGCTGCTGCGCCGCACCGGAACGCCAGCTCGTACAGCTCGCCGCGCCCGCGGCGGTAGGCGCGGCTGTCGAGGAAGCTCCGGCGGGCGGCTGCTGCGGCTCGTGACCGGCCTCAACACCCGCGACAGCGGGGCCGCGACCGGAACAGGGGACCGGTCGCGGCCCCGCGCCGCTCTACCTGCCCTCTGCCTGACGCAGATCGTGAGCTGGGGCATCGTCTACTACGCCTTCCCCGTCCTCAACCCACGGATCACCACCGCGACCGGCTGGTCGGCCGGAGCGACCACGGCGGCGTTTTCGCTCGGCCTCGTCGTCTCCGCGCTCGCCGGAATCCGTGTCGGGCGCATCCTCGACCGGCGTGGTCCGCGCTGTCATGACGATCGGCTCGGCCCTCGGCGCCGCCAGTCTGCTGGTGGTCGCCACGGCCCCCAACCTGCCCGTCTTCTTCTTCGGCTGGGCGCTCGCCGGACTCGCGATGGCGGCGACCTTCTACCAGCCCGCCTTCGCCGCCCTCACCCGCTGGTGGGCCCACGACCACATCCGGGCCCTGACCATCGTCACCCTCGCCGGCGGCCTGGCCTCCACCGTCTTCGCGCCCTTGACCGCCCTGCTCGCCGAACACCTCTCCTGGCGCCACACCTACCTCGTACTGGCCGCCATCCTCGCCACAGTCACCATCCCCGCCCATGCTCTGGCGCTGCGTGCCCCGTGGCCCGACGCCCCACCCCCAACCGTGCACGCGGACACCGGCGAGTCCAGAGCCGAGCGCAGCAGGCCCTTCCTCCTGCTCGCAGCCGCCTTCACACTGTCGGCGTTCGCGATGTACGCCGTCGTTGTGGCCCTCGTCCCGCTTCTCCTGGAACGCGGCTACACGACCAACCAGGCAGCGTGGGCTCTCGGACTCGGAGGGGCCGGCCAAACCCTCGGCCGCACCTTGTACGCCGCACTGGCCCGACGCACCGCGGTGACGGCCCGCACGACGATCCTGATCGTCCTCGGCGGCCTCACCACCGCCGCGTTCGCCGCCGTGTCGGGCCCCTATGCCTTGCTGGTCGCCGCGTCCATCGCCGCCGGAATGGTCCGGGGCAATCTCACCCTGCTCCAGGCCACCGCCGTCACCGACCGCTGGGGCACCACCCACTACGGTCGGCTCTCCGGACTGCTCGCGGCCCCGGCAACCACCGCGGCCGCTATGGCTCCCTTCGCCGGAGCAGCGCTCGCCGGGCCACTCGGCGGGTACAGCCACCTTTTCGTGCTCCTGGCCATCATCTCCATGGCCGCCGCAATGCCCGCGGCCTGGACCACTCCCGACGCCGGCAACCGGCCCGAGTCCGAGTAGAGAACCCGCCCCGACTCAGAGTCGTTGTGAGCGCACCGGGCGGGCGATGGCGTCGCTGGCCTCCTTCAGGCCGGGGTCGAAGGCTCCGTACCACGTTCTGCTCTACCTGTTGCCGGGCAAGGTGTGCAGGTGGGTGGTGAAGGCGATCGCGTGGCCGGCCATCGCAGCCTTCCATGGTGCGCTGTCGGCGTGGGCGATCTCCTTCCACGCCGCAGCGTTGGCGGAGGCGAACGCCTCCTTCGCCTCCGCTGGTGCAGTGCGCCAGGAAGGGAAGCGGCAGGCAAAGGCGTCCGCCTCAACGAGCGTGTGTCCGGCTTCGAGGAGCCGCAGGATGAGGATGGCGGGGTCGATCCAGGCCGCGCCGCGGGTGGGCCAGGCCCAGTCGATGATGTGGGCTCTGTCGTGTGAGAGCGCCCAGCCGTGAGTGAGAACCGCACGCGGCCAGTGCCGGCCGAGGCCCCATCTGCTGGGTCTGCGCCTTTGTCCGGGGAGGCACTTGGGCCGCCTGTCCGCCACCCGGCGAGTCTCGTGATGCGGTTGGCCTCGACGGAGCTGATCAGCGCTGCGATCGCCGAAAGGAGAAACAGTGATCCATTCTGTTGACGAGCGGGGCGGGCGTGCCAAGAAGAGCTGCAGGCGTCCGAGTGATCGTTGTGCTCTGACGGGGCGTGCTCGCGTATCGTCCGTGGGGTGATTGATGCCACCGTGGCGGCCCGAAGCGATGTCGCAGAGAGCGTGCTCGAAGAGTTGATCGATGCCTTCGCTCTCGGAGAAGTGCGGGAGCGTCGGTATCTCGCTGACGGGTTGATGAACGCGAACTGGAGGCTCGACACTTCCGCTGGGAGATTCGCTCTGAAGCGGGTCACGGATGTCTCGCTGGAACGGTTGCAGCGCAATCTCGGCGTGCTGGCGGACCTCGGCGCCGACGGTGTCCCGGTGAGTGCCCCCGTCCCCTCGATCTTGGGGCCGCTGGTGGCGCAGGTCGACGGTGGCGCCTGGTGTCTGTTCCCGTGGGTGACCGGCTCCCATGTACGGGGTGTGGATCTCACCCTGTCCCAGGTGAGTGCACTGGGGGCGCACCTGGGACGCCTGCACGCGAGTCTGGGTGGGGCTTGCGGCCGAGGGCTGTTGCCCGAGGTGGCAGAGACGATCATCGCGGACGTCACACCGCCGGAGCGGGCGGTCGAGAAGGCCGAGTGGCTGTCCGCGGCCGTACGCGACAAGGGCACAGGCAGCGACTTCGACAAGGAAGTCGCTGCGGCCTTGGACCACCGGCGGGCCCTCGTCTGCACATACGCCGATCATCGTCCGCGATCCGCGACGCCTGAAGGTGACCACGGGTGGACGCATGGCGACGTTCAGTACCGGAATCTGCTCTGGGAAGGCGGGAAACTTGCCGCCATCCTGGACTGGGACCGGATCGCGGTGCGCCCGTATGCGGAAGAGGTCGTGCGGACAGCTCAGGTGCAGTTCGGAGTGGGCGGGGTGTTCGACGTCGCACGGGTGTCCGCGTTCGTCGAGGGGTATCGCTCTGTGGTGCCGCTGGAGCCATCTGCGCTGGTGGATGGTGCTCGGCGGCTGTGGTGGAAGCGGGTGACGGACTTCTGGCAGTTGGAGTTCCACTACGACCGCGGTGACTTCTCCTTCGATGACCTGTTCACCGCGGACGAGGCACTGCTGCACTGGTGGACGGATCGGCTGGATCAGGTCGAGGACGCGTTCGTCGCAGGGTAAATCCCGAGGCGTTCGAGGTTCGGTAGGCGGGGGCGGGTGAAGGCGGCCGCTCGTTGCCGAGCCCGTTCCCGCAGGGTGTGGTGGTCGGAGCCGCGGATGGCCTTCGCCCACTCTTCCGCGCCGGCCTCGGCGGAGAGCACGATTCCCGCGTTGCCAATGGCTTCGGGGATGCCGCCACGGTCGATGCCGATGCTCGGGGTCCCATGTAGCGCCGCTTCAATGATCACGCGAGGGAAGGCGTCCTCCACTGCGGACGGCACGAGCAGGAGGCGGTGGCTGCGGTAGAGGGCACTCATGTCGTAGACCCGCGGCACGTAGGTCACGTTGGGGTAGCCGGCGAACTTCTCGGCGGTGTTCCACCAGCCTTCCACCAGAGTGAAGCGCTGTTCGGGCATGCGGCGGATGAGCTGGTGCAGGAGGTCGGCGCCTTTCGCCGGGATCGGGTTGACCATGAGCACGGCGCTGGTTCGCTCACTGCGGTGCTGCTCCGGCCTCGGCGGTGTGAAGGGCGGGTACAGGACGGACAGCCGGGTGCCGTCCGCCTGGGGCGCACGTCGGAGAACGAACTCGGAGACGGCCAGTCCATGGTGCGGACGGCCGTCGAGGACCCCCAGTCCCGTCCTGGACACCGAGTGCAAGATGCCGGCGACAAGGGCGGTGGGCCGGGCGCGGACAGCAATGTCGGCCGCACCTTCCTGTGAGGTGAACACCACGTCCGGCCGCACGCGGGACAGCAAGCTCCGCAGGGCCATCGTGATCCTCTGCTGCGGTACGGCGATGCAGTCCACTCCGTTCCACTTGTAGCGCATGTCCTCCTGGGTCTCCTCGTACGCGGTGTTGTTTGTGTCGAGGTAGGTGCGCATTTGGGTGATCTGTGGGGCCCGATCCCAGGGCGCTTGGTGGGAGCCGAGATAGACGGTGCGCCACCCAGCTGCAGCGAGTTCTTCGGCGAGGAGTTGCTGGGTGACCTCGGCCCCACCGATGAGGAACGGTGGTGAGGTGCGTCGCCACGCGAAGAGGGCTGTGGGCATGGGGCAGTCACCTGGTCCAGTACGTGATGAGGGCCTCCACCGCGTGCGAGACCGCGTCCCGGCTGGTGTCGGCGGGGATTACGGCCACTTCTCCTGACACCGGTGGCTGCGCTGCGGAGACGAAGTAGTCCCGAGCGTGAGCGAGGAACGCCGGCTCGTGAAGGAAGTACTCGGACTCGGCCGCAGTATGCCCGGCCGCCTTGCGTCGCAGGGCCAGCTCTTCGGCCGGCACGTCGAGGTAAAGGGTGTGGTGGGGACGCAGGAACGGCAGCTCCTGGAGGCGGTCGCGTAGGCGGTGGTGGACGTCGTAGCCGAACAGGGCGTCGAGGGCGTGGGCGTGGGCCAGGAGAGTGTCCACCGAACGGTCCAGGAGGACGACGGGCTTGGCGTTGACGAGTGCCCGGCGCACGCGCGCACCTTCGATATCCATGAATTTCTCGAACGCGGCGAGCTGTTCGGCGGCGGATGCGGTGCGGGCTGGCGGGATGTCGGTGCGGCGGGCGATGTGCTGGACGTAGCAGTCCGAGACGAAGGCTCGTTCCTCGATGCCGCGTGTGCGCAGGTAGCGAACTGCGGTGGACTTGCCCGCGTACGAGGGGCCTTCGAGCGCGATGACCTTCACAGCGACTCCGTCCGGTAGAAGCGTTCGGCGAAGGACCCCGTGCCGCTCAGGAGGTCGGCTGCGGTGCTCCAGGCGTGCCGGATCGGCCGGTACATCTTCCGGGCTGGGTGCATCTGCGAGCCGTGCATGTGCAGCACCGTGACCTTGTCGAGGATGACGGCGGTGATGTCGAAGAGTTCGGGGAGCAGGGAGGGGCCGGTGCGTGCCCGAAAGAGGTGCTGGTCGCAGCCGGCCAAGGCGTAGGTGGACCAGAACGCGAGGTCTTCCCAGAACCAGCGGCATCCGAGGCGTACCGCTGCCGCATGCACGAGCAGGTGGTCGGGGTGGCGGGTGACGGCGGCCGGGGCGAGGAGTTCGGCGTCGGGATGGGCTTCGACGATCTCACGCAGTTCGTCCGTGACCTGGTCGAGGCGGTGCGGATCGAAGGGGCGGTACGGGGGTTCGGCGTCCTGGTGGCCGAGGAGGATGCGGTTGGCGGCGAAGGGTGCCAGGGCGGCGGCGCCTTCCCGGCTGCGCAGGTCGGACACGACGGCCTCGGTGCCATAGGTGTCCTCCAGGGTTGGGTGGACGCTGGTGGAGCGGGTGAACACAGTGGCGACGGTGAGCGGCCGGGGGTAGGCGAGGAAGGTGCCGGAGGCGGACAGAGCGAAGTCGTCGTGGTGCGGTTCGATGGCGAGCACCGGGCGGCCGACCGAGCGGCGCATTTCGATGAAGTAGAGCTGTCCGCTGTGCGGTGCCTTCAGCCTTATGATCCGGTGGTCGTGGGCGCGGTGCCGATCGGACAGGTGCTCGGTCCACTGCTGGTGGGAGTGCATGAGGTCGTCGGGGAAGGTGTAGATCCCTTCCGCGTCCGGTACGGGCAGCGTCACGGTCATGGTGGGCTCCGGGGTCATCGGACGGTGGTCTGGTACCAGTGGCGCCACATGCGTGGGGAGTTGAGCCGCAGCCGGGCGGTGACGGGGTTCTGCCACCACAGCATCCGGAGGCTGGACCACTGGTCGTAACGGCGGGTGGAGGGGCGTACACGGAGCTCGTCGAGGATCGCGACCGGGGCGTTCTTGCTGCGTCCGTGAGCTGTCAGGCGGTGGAAGAACTCCACGTCCTCGCTCATGAACAGGTCGTCGCGGTATCCACCGGTCTCCTGGAAAACGGCGGCCGTGGCGAACTGGGCGACGCCTTGCGCGCCGCCGTGCGCTTCTCGGTAGTGGTCCCAGTACGCGCAGAGCAGCCGCGCGCCGAGCCGCTTGGGGGTGTACAGGGGCGGGATGGCGCCGCCGACAGCGCCGCTGTCCATGGCGGTTGCCGCTGCGGTGATCGCCTCCATGGGAAGGGCGACGTCGGCGTCCGTGAAGAACAGATTGCGGCCGTGGGCAGCAGCCGCTCCGGTGTTGCGGACACGGCCGATGTTGCGGACGGTCTCGCTGATCACTCGGACGCCGAAGGAGGCCGCCATATCGGCGGTGGCGTCGGTGGAGGCGTTGTCGACCAGGATCACCTCTCCCCGCTCACCACTTGCTTCCTGCCACCGTTCGAGGGAAGCGAGGACGGTGGGGAGGTAACGGGGCAGGTATGCCGCTTCGTTGTGGGCTGGGATGACCACGGTCATTCCAGGGCTTGTCATCGGGCTGACCTTTCGCTGCGGGCCGTGCGGAAGAGGTGCGGTGTCTGACGGGCCAGGTCGGCCAGGCGGTCCGACCACGCGGAGCGACTCGTAGCGGGCGAGGCATGGACCCAGCAGCGGACGGTGTGAATGACAACCCAGGCCGACAACCGTGTGTGATCCAGAGGGTGCTGGTAGGCGTCGATCAGCGTGCGCCGGTCCCATGGTGTGTGCGCCGCGGTCATGACGAGGGCGTGAGCGACGTCTGCTTCCCTCCGGCCGGGCGCGGCATCGGTGAAGTCGACCAGGTACCTCGTGCCGTGCGGGCCGGAGAGGACGACGTTGTCGAAGTGGATGTCGCCGTGGCACCACACGCTGGGTGCTCTTTCCGGTGTGTCGGCGATGACGGCGAGAGCGGGGCCGATCTGGTTCAGCAATTCTGGTGGGCAGTGGCGGGTCAGAGAAGAGACCGAGTCGAAGAACGGGCGGCGAGGCACCGCCTGCTCGATCGGTGCTCGGTGCAGGTGCGCGAGGAGGCTGCCGAGGTCCTTGAGGGCTTGAGCATGCGGAATGCGCCCGGAGCGCACGGAGGCCCCCAGTGTGTGAACGCCGAGGTCGCTCGTGATGAGCGCCGTGGCTCCCTCGCTGGAGATGGTGCCGCTGCCGAGCACCTGCGGGACAGGCACAGCGACGCCGGCCGCGCGAATGGCGGCGGCCTCGGTCAGCGCGTTCCGGCGAGCGGTGTGGTCGTACAGTTTCACGATCACGCTGCGGCCGTCTCGGAGGCCGGCCCGGAACACGGCCGTCCGGGAGCCCGCAGACAGGCGCTCCCCGGTCAGGGCGGGTGATCCGAGCAGGGTGCTGGAAGCGCGGGAGACCATCGCGGGTGGCGTGGTCATCGGAGGCCCGCCGGCTCGGGATGGGCGGCGCCCAGCGCGCGGACGTGCCGCAGGGTCTGCTGCAGGAGGGTGCGGTACTCCCGTACGTCGTCTGTAACGGGGCACGCCCCTTGCCAGGGCTTCTCCGGGCCCACGAAGTGGACCAGGTGCGCGGCCGGGTCCGGCCGCAGGGGTCGGGTGACGACGCGGCGTACCCAGTCGCCGCGTTCGAGGTACCGGCCCACCTCGAACCGGTTGTATGCGGCGTCGGCCGGCCGCACACGCCCGGTGTTGAGGAGCCACAGGTTCAGGGCGTCCTGGTCATTGTGGAGGATGTGCCGACGGTGTCTGACCAGGGCTCGCTCGACCCCGTGGCGGATACGCGGCAGATCGGTGGTGTGAGCCCACAGGAGACCGGCGTTGTAGTAATGGCGGCCTCTCAGAAGCGGCCAGCGTTCGGCAGTGCCTGGCAGAGCTGGGCATCCGCCGACGGACGGATTGAACTCGTCACGTACGGCTCCGACCTCGCCGGGGCTGAGACCGCCGAGCGGGGTGGTCAGGTCGCCGCGGACCAGGACGTCGGCGTCCACGTAAATCAGGTACGGGCGACGGACGAATTCGGGCGTGAACTCGAATCGCAGGTAGGTGGTGAGGGTGATGTACGAGGCGTCCGCCATCCGCGCGGAGCGCAGCGGCGAGCGACGGGCCAGGGCGAACGAGCCGAAGCCGACCCGCTTGGCGAGGTCGGCCAGGAGCCGCGCCTGGGGCGCTCCCAGGTCGAAGCTGAGGAAGCGTAGCGCCGCGGCCTTGCGGGTGCGGGGGCTGAGGCTGTCCGCCAGGGAGGCGATGGTGGTGAGGCCGGGGGTGAGGTAGTGCCGGTCGATGCAGATGCCGAATGCGTACACGGCGGGTCCGCCTTCCGGGCGTGGTGGAGGAATGTGATCTGGCGCTGAGCTGCAGCCGTCAATGGCCGCGCACGGTGCGGACTGAGGAGAGCTGACAGCGGGGGGCAGGGGGCTAGAACTCACGGTCGGCCTCGTCCGGGCTGGCATCCGGCTGGCTGACGCTCGGCCGGTGGCCGACGGCGAGAGCCTGTTGGTCGTGAGTGATCAACGTGCCGTGTGAACACGGCAGCGAGGTGGCCGGTGAACCACACGCCGACGCAGAACCGCTCTACCGAGTCGACAGCCCCACTACGGATCGTGCGGTGGTTGCGCATCAAGTGCTCTTCTCGCGGTTCAGGCGGTCTGCGCGCGTTTCGAGTACGTGGAGCGCGTCGGGGTCGTCCGTTTCCCACTGAGTCGTGGTGCCGCCCGTCATCGGACGCAGGACCCAGGTGGCGCTCTGCTTGATGTCGGTGACGATGGCGTGACGTCCGTCAGCGTCTTCGACAAGGTCACCTACCCCCGCACGCGGCCGGGTCACGAGGCGGTTCCGGGCGCGAGGTCGTCCCACAGCGACCAGCCCGAGGAAGCTTCGAGCAGGATGCGGCGGCGTTCGTGCTGTCCAGGGGGCTGGCGGTTCGCAGGGGGCGGCGCCTCGGTGAGAAAGCCGCCTCGGTCACGGATCAGGACACCCAGTGCGGCGAACTGGTCGGCGTCTTCAACGAGGTGGGAGATCTCGGCGACGACGATGCCGCGGATCAGACCGGATGACAGTGCGCTCGTGACGGCCGCCCAAGCCGGGCGGGCGTCCAAGGGCACGCGTGGGCCGTCATCGGACCAGGTGCCCGCCACATGCCAGTGCCGGGCGTCGGCGTAAAGGCGTGCCCGCCGTTCGGCCTCGTGGACAGCGGCCGACTCGGTCGCGCAAGAGTAGACGGCGATCGGAACGTGTCCGATGCCGCCGGGGAGCTTCGGCATGTGCTCAGCGTGCTGTCGTTCCTTGGCGCGGGACAGGCACGGCTCGTGGCGGCGACGGGAAGTCGTGCGGCGATGGGCTGCCACGTTCCGTGCTGCTCTGTGTCGCCCTGCAGCGGGGGACTGCCATGGAGCGTGGCAGTGGAGCTGATGGCGGCCTCGGGGGCTGCTACGGGGCGTGGCGGTGGGTGCTCAGCGGACGGCGAGGGGCACACCGGCTGTGTGGGCGAGACCGCGGAGCCGCGCTACGGACACACCCGTGAGGCGCGAGATGATCACTCCAGGGAGCATCTGGTGCCGCACCCATCCCGGTGCCATGGCACACACCCCTTCCAAGGTGTCGGCAGCTCGGTCCCACCGGCGGCACTCCACGTGCGTCAAGGCCACGTCGAGGCCGTAGCGGGCCCGAGTGGCGAGCGGCACCGTGCGGTCCAGGCGAATGGTGTCCATGAGCCGAAGCGCACCGCCGGTGTCACCGTGAGCGACAGCGACGCTCATAGCCTGCGTAGCGGCGTAGAGCGGCCCGAAGGGCTGGGCATGGTAGCCACGAGCATGTTCCGTCCCGAGGCGGGCACCGACCGCATGCGCTTGGGACAGGTACTCCCGCGCGCTGTCCGGAGATGCGCCACCCCGAGACGCGGCCACAGCAGCGTTCGTGACGAGCTGCCCGTACACCGACAGCCGCTCCGGATCGTGCTCGGACATCTTCGGCTCGATCCGGTCGGCCTGGGCCGCAGCGAGCGCGAATCCCTGCGCGGTCCGCCCGTCGCGGAGATTCACCCAAGCTGTTGTGGCGGCAAGGTGGGCATCCCGTAGATCGTCGCCCGCTTGCACGGCGATCTGCCGGCCGTAAGTGAGCGCCGCATAGGCTAGATCCCGCGACCCCCAGACGTTCGCGGCCATCCCTGCAGTCTGGAAGACATCGGCCAGGACGCCAGACGCTGCCTCCCTCTCGGCGGCGTCCGCAGCGTCGTACCGGGCGCGGGCTTCAGGCAGCAAGGCGCCAAGCAGCGCACCGAGTTCGGTGTAGCGGCCTGCCCAGTAGGCCGCATCGGCATGCTGGATGGAAGCGCGAAGCTCCTCCACGGTGCCCGGCTCGCTGCCGGAGGGAATGCCGATCGCGGCATCGTCAGTGGCAGCGGACAGCGCGCGCAGCGCTGCCCGCTCGTCGCGGTCCATGGAGCGACGGGGCGCTTGCTGGCCGAGCAGTACGGCGATGTCCGTCCCGAGGGCGGAGGCGATGGACAAGAGCGAAGGAAGGGAGGCGGTGCCGCCTCGTTCCAGCTTCCGCACGACACCCACGGAAACGTTGGCGGCCTCGGCCAACTGCTCCTGCGTCATGGGGCCGCGCAGTGTCTTGATCCGTTCAGCGGTGCTGTACTCGGACCACTGCATGCCAGCAGCTCCTCCCCGTTCGGCCAAGCACGGACCGTACCCACTGCTTTACGACCGGCAACACCCACGGGTACCGCCGAGGCGGTGAGTTGGCTTGAAGTCGGCGCTAGACGGAAAGTGCAGTGCTTACTCTGAGCAATGCCTCAAGCTCGGCCACCGTGGCGGCTTCCTCTCTTGCAAGCACGGTGGTGATGCCCAGGGCCTCGGCGGGTGGCAGGTTCCTCGGGTGGTCGTCGACGAACACACACGCCTCGGCAGGAAGCCCGAGACGTTCCAACGTCAGCTCATAGATGGCAGGGTCGGGCTTCGCCATGCGGACCTGCTCGGAGATGACGTGCACATCGAACAGGTCCCAAATTGCCGCGTGCTCGTACGGGTTGAACGGATCGATGCCGAAACTGTTCGACAAGAGCGCAAGACGGTATCCCGCGCCCTTGGCGGCCCGCGCGAGTGCGGCCATGCGTCGGGCCGGCGGCACCGCCGCCCAGGCCCGCCCCATCAGGTTGTCCGGTGCGATCTGCGCACCGAGAAGTACCGCTGTGCGTTTGTTCCACTCGGCCTGGTCGATCTCACCGACTTCCAGCGCCGCGTACAACCGCCGGCCCTCAGGGTCGTCGTTGAGAGTGGCACGCCACGCTTCCGGGAGAAGCCCTTCAGACTCGCACCAAGCGCGGTGCACCGAACGCGGATCAGCGGTCAACACCCCGGCGAAGTCGAGGATGAGCCCATGCTTGGCTTGACGGTCCGTGGTGCCCATGGGCTGCGGCATGCTGAGTGCTCCCTCTCCCTTGGCCTCACAAAGACGCTACCGCGCGCCCCCGCACGCGGCGGCACATTCCCCGTTCCCCGAGCGACCGCGTGCTGGGTGGAGGCCGCCCGCGCCTACAGTCAGCGGGGTATCCGCCGCCCGGCCGTACGTGAACTGGTCGCCGGCATGGCAGCCCGTGACCGTCGCCGGGCACTGCCCGAGCTGCACCACTTCAGCCGCCAACTGGGAGTGCCCGCGTGAGTGACCAGCCCGACAAGCCGTTCCTCCAGATCGTGGTCTGCGCGGCAGGGGTCGCCGCCGACGTCGGCCGGCTGATCACCGCGGCTCAGGAGCGGCACTGGGATGTCGGTGTCGTCGCCACCCCGCAAGGGCTCGGCTTTCTTGACGCGGAGGCGGTCGAGGCCCAGACCGGCCGCCCCGTCCGCTCGGCCTGGCGATCACCGGGGGAACCGCGCCCGAGTCGACCCGCGGATGCGATCGCGGTCGCCCCGGCCACGTTCAACACGGTCAACAAGTGGGCCGCCGGGATCTCGGACAACCTCGCGCTGGGCATCCTGTGCGAAGCGCCCGCCATGGGCGTTCCGGTCGCCGTCCAGCCGTATCTGAACTCGGCCCAGGCCGCGCACCCGGCGTACCGCCAGAGCCTGGACCGGCTGCGCGCGATGGGTGTCCTCATCGGCTCCTACGAACCGCACCGGCCGAAGGCGGGCGCCGGGGCGGATCGCTACCGCTGGGAGGAAGTGCTGGAGCTGCTCACCCCCGGGCTGTCCGCGCGGTCGTGATCAGCGCCTTCGTGCTCCAGGTGGGCGCGGGGCGAGACCCTGGCCGCGTCGTGGGCCGGCGTACCGCGGGGCTGGGGCCCTCCCCGGCACGGAAAGGGGCGAGGTCCGAAGGACCCCGCCCGACACCACCGAAAGACCAGGTCAGGGCCAAACCAAGCAATACGGCTGATGCCCCGCCTCATGCAACCGATGGCTGAAGTCCTGCCACTCGTGCAGCAACTGGTACACGTTGAACGCGTCCCGCGGCCCGCCCCGGTCCGGGACCGTCGACCAGATGAAAGCCGCCGCGCCGACCGCCTCCTCGCCGATGCCGCGCAGGGGGTCGACGACGGTCATCGGGAGTTTCACGACCGCGTAGTCGGGGTGGAGGACGACCAGTTCCAGCGGGGGGACCTTGTTCAGGGGCACGCCCTCGATGCCGGTGAGGACCATGGCCGCCATGGTCTCCGGCTTGATCTTGGTGAACATGCCGTTCATCCCGAGCTCGTCGCCGCCGAGTTCCTCGGGGCGCATCGAGATCGGGACGCGGGCCGCGGTCGCGCCGTCGGGCGCGCCGAAGTACTTGTAGGTCACCCCCACCCGACCACCATTCCCGCTCTCCGCCCCCGGCCGGTCGGCGTGCCGTGCGTCCCGGTCGGGCTCGCTCGGTGTGCCGTGTGTCTGATGTGCTTCGGACGCTTCCTCCGCCTCGCGTCGGTGCCTTCCCCGCCGGGCACGTCGAGGACCCAGGTCGTCGGTCCCCTCGCCCAGTCCGCCACCGCGATGCATATCTCCACCCGACTGCTTTTCTAGGACGCGTGGCCCCCGCCGCGCAACCCGATCATCGTGTCAGTGACCTCCCCCACGGCCGCTCGCCGAAACGTGCGGTGAAACATCTGTCCGTCACGAGTCCGCAGGACGGTCGGCAGCCGCGCCCCCGCCGCCCGGTTGAGCTGCGTGGACGGGCTCCAGTCTGGCAGACGGGACGGCGATCGGGGCGGTTGTCTACCCTTGTCAAGGTCACCCTGGGCAACCAGAGGCCGGGCCGGGGCCGAGAAGGGCCCGAGCATGGCCCGGGCAGGGCCCACGCGGAGTCCGATACGTCGGAGAAGGTCGAGAAGGTCGGAGAAGTCGCAGGTCATGAGCGAACTGGCATATCCATACGAAGCACCGGCCTCGCAGGCTCTGTTCGACCGCGCGGCGGCCGTCACACCCGGCGGCGTGAACTCCCCGGTGCGCGCCTTCCGTGCGGTCGGCGGCACACCGCGGTTCATGGTGTCCGGCACCGGGCCGTACCTGACCGACGCGGACGGGCGCGAGTACGTCGACCTCGTCTGCTCCTGGGGGCCGATGATCCTCGGGCATGCCCACCCCGAGGTGATCGCCGCCGTGCAGGAGGCCGTGGCGCGCGGTACGTCCTTCGGTACGCCCGCCGAGGGCGAGGTCGCCCTCGCCGAGGCGATGGTCGAGCGGGTCGCGCCGCTGGAGGAGGTGCGGCTCGTCTCCAGCGGGACCGAGGCCACCATGTCGGCCATCCGGCTCGCCCGCGGGTTCACGCGGCGCACCAAGGTGATCAAGTTCGCCGGGTGTTACCACGGTCACGTCGACTCGCTGCTGGCCGCCGCCGGCTCCGGCGTCGCCACCTTCGCGCTCCCCGACACCCCCGGCGTCACCGGCGCGCAGGCGAGCGACACGATCGTGCTGCCGTACAACGACCTGGAGGCCGTGCACGCCGCCTTCGCCGCGCACCCCGGCGAAATCGCCTGCGTGATCACCGAGGCGTCCCCCGGCAACATGGGCGTCGTGCCGCCGCTGCCCGGGTTCAACCAGGGGCTGAAGGACGCCTGTGCCGCCCATGGCGCGCTGTTCGTCTCCGATGAAGTGATGACCGGGTTCCGGACCAGCCGGGCCGGGTGGTACGGCGTGGAAGGGGTCGTCCCCGACCTCATGACCTTCGGCAAGGTCATGGGCGGTGGGTTCCCCGCCGCGGCCTTCGGCGGGCGGGCCGATGTCATGGCGCACCTCGCCCCGGCGGGCCCCGTCTACCAGGCCGGCACCCTCTCCGGTAACCCCGTCGCCACCGCCGCCGGCCTCGCCCAGCTGCGGCTCCTCGACGACGCGGCCTACGAGACGGTCAACGCCGTGTCGAAGCAGATCCAGGGGCTCGTCACCGAGGCGCTGAGCAAGGAAGGCGTCGCGCACACGCTCCAGAACGCCTCCAACATGTTCTCCGTGTTCTTCACCGACCGGCCGGTCACCAACTACGACCAGGCCCGGGCGCAGGAGTCCTTCCGGTTCACCGCCTTCTTCCACTCGCTCCTCGCGAACGGCGTCTACCTGCCGCCCTCCTCCTTCGAGTCCTGGTTCGTCTCCACCGCCCACGACGAGCGGGCCGTCCAGCGCATCGCCGACGCCCTCCCGGCGGCGGCCCGCGCGGCCGCGGAGGCGACGGCATGAGCGGGACGCGCGACGACGACCTCACCGTCGTCCATGTGATGCGGCACGGCGAGGTCGAGAACCCCACCGGCGTGCTCTACGGCCGGCTGCCCGGCTACCACCTCTCCGATCTGGGCCGGCGCATGGCCGACCGGGTCGCCGAGCACCTCGCCCCCCGCGACGTGACGTACGTCGTGGCCTCCCCGCTGGAGCGGGCGCAGGAGACGGCGACGCCGATCGCCAAGTCGCACGGCGTCGACCTCGACACCGACGCGCGGCTCATCGAGGCCGGCAACGTCTTCCAGGGCAAGACCTTCGGCATCGGGGACGGCGCGCTGCGCCGGCCCGGCAACTGGAAGCACGTGGTCAACCCGTTCCGGCCGTCCTGGGGCGAGCCGTACGTCGACCAGGTCGTCCGGATGAAGGGCGCGCTGGACGCGGCCCGGGACAAGGCCCGCGGGCACGAGGCCGTGATCGTCGGCCACCAGCTGCCGATCTGGATCCTGCGCTCGTACGTCGAGCGGCGGCGGCTGTGGCACGACCCGCGCAGGCGGCAGTGCACGCTGGCGTCCCTGACGACGTTCACGTACCGGGGCGACCGGGTCGTCTCCGTCGGCTACACCGAGCCCGCCCGCGACCTCGTCCCGGCCCACCTCCTCGCGGGCGCCAAGCCCGTGAAGGGGCAGGGCAAGGCGTACGGCGCCTGACGGGTCGTACCGACCGGCGGCGGGGGCGGGTTGTGGCTCGCGTCACAAGTCGCTGTTACTCAATCCGCGCAAATTTCCGGAACCCGCTCGTTCGTCGCGTCCTCTGTCCTGGTGACCACCCAAGGACGCGACGAACGAGGTTGCGATGCGCACTTCCAACCGCACTCTCACCCGCAGGGGGATGCTCGGACTCGGCGCCGGCGCCGCGGCGGCCGTCGGGCTCGCGGGCTGCGGCTCCGGTTCCCACAAGTCGTCGGACGGCTCGCACCAGGCCGGTGACTCCGGGAAGCCCACGCACTCCGGCAGCGGCAAGGCCCCGGCGAAGCCCATCGGCGACGGCTCCACGTCGTACACCGGCAAGCAGCCGCACCAGCCGGACGGACCGGTGCCGTTGGAGCCCGGCCAGACGCCGCCGCAGTTCGTCGTGTTCTCCTGGGACGGTGCCGGCGAGGTCGGCAACGGGCTCTTCCCGCGCTTCCTCGACCTCGCGCAGGAGCACGGCGCGCACATGACGTTCTTCCTCTCGGGCCTGTACCTGCTGCCCGAGTCGAAGAAGCGCCTCTACGACCCGCCGAACAACCCGCGCGGCGCCTCCGACATCGGCTACCTCACCGACGCCCACATCAAGGACACGCTGAAGAACGTCCGCCGGGCCTGGCTGGACGGCCACGAGATAGGCACCCACTTCAACGGCCACTTCTGCGGTGGCGGCGGCTCGGTCGGCAACTGGACGTCCGCGCAGTGGCGCAGCGAGATCGACCAGGCCAAGTCCTTCGTCAAGGAGTGGCGGACCAACAGCGGCTGGACCGACCTGCCGTCCCTGCCCTTCGACTACGACAAGGAACTCGTCGGCGGCCGCACGCCCTGTCTGCTCGGTCAGGACAAGCTGCTGCCCACCGCCCGCGAGCTGGGCTGGCGCTACGACGCCTCCTCGCCCGGCGGCCGTCAGGTGTGGCCGGCGAAGAAGGACGGCATCTGGGACTTCCCGTTGCAGCAGATACCGTTCCCCGGACACTCCTTCGAGGTCCTGTCGATGGACTACAACATCCTCGCCAACCAGTCGGTCAACTCGACCAAGGCCCCCGCCCACAACTACCCGGGCTGGCGCGAACAGGCCACGAACTCGTACATATCCGGCTTCAAGCGGGCGTACGAGTCGAACCGGGCGCCCTACTTCATCGGCAACCACTTCGAGGTGTGGAACGGCGGCATCTACATGGACGCCGTCGAGAACGTCCTCAAGCACGTCGCGCGGGAGAAGGTGAAGGGCGAGGACGTCCGGCTCGTCTCCTTCCGCCAGTTCACCGACTGGATGGACGTGCAGAAGCCGGAGGTGCTGGCCAAGCTGCGCACCGTCGAGGTGGGGCAGCGGCCGGCCGGTGGCTGGAACGCTTTCCTCAAGGACGCGCCGGCCACCTCGGGAGCGCCCTCGAACGCCGCCTGAAATGCGGGTTTCCGCCCGTGAGGGGGGTGCGCAAGATCCTCGGAACGGGCATGCGAAACTTTTCACATGAGTGCCGCCAGCCGCGCCCCCCTGCGCTCGAACCGCTCGACCCGCACGAACCGCACCGCCGCCCGCGTCCGTGGTCGCGCCGTCCTCGCCGTCGGCACAGCCGCCGCGGCGCTGCTCGTGTCCGCGTGCAGCTCCGGCGGCACCTCGGGCGGCGGCGGCCAGACGGGCTTCATCACCGGCTCGGACGGCATCGCCACCGCCAAGAAGGGTGAGCGCGCCGACGCCCCCGAGCTGTCCGGCAAGACCGTGGACGGCGGACAGGTCGACGTCGCCGACTTCAAGGGCAAGATCGTCGTCCTCAATGTCTGGGGCTCCTGGTGCGGGCCCTGCCGCGCCGAGGCCAAGAACCTGGAGACGGTCTACAAGGACACCAAGGACCAGGGCGTCCAGTTCGTCGGCATCAACACCCGCGACACCTCCACCGGTCCGGCCCGCGCCTTCGAGAAGGACTACGGGATCACCTACCCGAGCCTGTACGACCCGACCGGCAAGCTGATGCTCCGCTTCGAGAAGGGCACCCTCAACCCGCAGGCCATCCCCTCGACGCTCATCATCGACCGGGAAGGCAAGGTCGCCGCGCGCACGCTCCAGGCGCTCAGCGAGGAGAAGCTGCGCAAGATGCTCGCCCCGTTCCTCGCCGACGGATCCGCCGGCTCCGGCAAGTCGGAGAAGTGACGTGTCCGCAGTGACCACGCTGGCCGCCGAGGGCTACAACGGCACGGTGCTCAACGGCGCCCTCCTCGTCGCCCTCCCCATCGCCCTGCTCGGCGGTCTCGTCTCCTTCTTCTCGCCCTGCGTCCTGCCCCTGGTCCCCGGCTACCTCTCCTACGTGACCGGGGTCACCGGCACCGACCTCGGCGAGGCCCGGCGCGGCCGGATGGTGGCCGGCGCCTCCCTCTTCGTCCTCGGCTTCACCGCCGTCTTCGTCTCCAGCGGGGCGCTGTTCGGCTACTTCGGCGACACGCTCCAGGAGAACCGGGGCGTGCTGAGCACGATCCTGGGCGTCTTCATGATCCTCATGGGCGTGTTCTTCATGGGGCTCATGCCCTGGCTCACCCAGCGCGAGTTCCGCTTCCACAAGAAGCCCGTCGGCGGCCTGGTCGGCGCTCCGATACTCGGCGCGCTGTTCGGCATCGGCTGGACCCCCTGCATCGGCCCGACCCTCGCCTCCGTACTCGCGCTCTCCGCCGACCAGGGCACCGCCGGCCGCGGCGCCATACTGACCGTCGCCTACTGCCTCGGCCTCGGCGTCCCCTTCGTCCTCGCCGCGGTCGCCTTCCGCAAGGCGCTCGGCGCCTTCGGCTGGATCAAGCGGCACTATGTCTGGGTGATGCGCGTCGGCGGCATCATGATGATCGCGACCGGCCTGCTGCTGGTCACCGGCGCGTGGGACGCCATCGTGCAGTCCATGCAGACCTGGTCCAACGGCTTCACTGTGGGGATCTGACCGATGAGCAAGACGACAACGGGCAAGACCCCGACAGCCACCGAGGAAGGGGAGCTCGGCGCCGCCGGCTCCCAGCTGTCCACCGCCCCCAAGGAGGAGGCCCCTAACCTCCCCTCGCTCGGCGTGATCGGCTGGGCCCGCTGGTTCTGGCGCCAGCTCACCTCGATGCGCGTCGCGCTGCTGCTGCTCCTGCTGCTGTCCCTGGGCGCGATCCCCGGGTCGCTGATCCCGCAGGACGGCGTCGACGCGATGAGGGTCGAGGAGTTCCGGCAGAACCACGACATCCTGGCGCCGGTCTACGACAAGCTCGGCCTCTTCCACGTGTACAGCTCGGTGTGGTTCTCCGCGATCTACATCCTGCTGTTCGTCTCCCTCATCGGCTGCATCGTCCCGCGCACCTGGCAGTTCGTCGGCCAGCTCCGCGGCCGCCCGCCCGGCGCCCCCCGGCGGCTGGACCGGCTGCCCGCCTACACCACCTGGCACAGCGGGTCCGAGCCCGAGGAGGTCCGCGAGGCCGCGCTGACACTGCTGAAGAAGCGCCGCTTCCGCGCGCACGCCGTCGGCGACGCCGTCGCGGCCGAGAAGGGCTACCTGCGGGAGGTCGGCAACCTCGCCTTCCACATCGCGCTGATCGTGATGCTGATCGCCTTCGCCTGGGGCCAGCTGTTCAAGTACGAGGGCAACAAGCTGATCCTGGAGGGCGACGGCTTCGCCAACACCCTCACCCAGTACGACGACTTCAAGTCCGGGAACCTCTTCGACCAGGACCAGCTCGACCCGTTCAGCTTCTCCCTGAAGAACTTCCGCGGCACCTACGAGCCGACCGGCCCCAACCGCGGCACCCCGCGGATCTACGAGGCCCACGTCACGTACAGCGAGGGCGCCGACGGCGCCGAGAAGACCAAGACCATCAAGGTCAACAAGCCGATGGAGATCGACGGCTCCAAGGTCTACCTCGTCAGCCACGGCTACGCGCCCGTCGTCACCGTCAAGGACGCCAAGGGCGACGTCGTGATGGACAAGCAGGCCGTGGCCCTGCTGCCGCTGGACTCCAACGTCACGTCCTCCGGCGCCATCAAGGTCATGGACGGCTACCGCAACGCCAGGGGCGTCAAGGAACAGCTCGGCTTCAACGCGTTCTTCCTGCCGACCTACGGCGGCAAGGGCAGCACGATGCTCTCCACCTTCCCGGCGCTGATCAACCCGATGCTCGCGCTCTCCGCCTACCACGGCGACCTCGGTGTCGACGCGGGCTTCCCGCAGAGCATCTACCAGCTCGACAAGACCAACCTGAAGGAGTTCAAGGACTCCGACGGCAAGCTGTTCAAGAAGCAGCTGAAGGTCGGCGAGACCATGACCCTCCCGAACGGCGCCGGCTCGGTCACCTTCAACGGCATCCACGAGTGGGCCGGCTTCCAGGTCACGCAGCAGCCCGGCAGCGGCTGGGCGCTCGGCGGCTCCGTCGTCGCCATCCTCGGCCTGGCCGGCTCCCTGTTCATCCAGCGCCGCCGCGTCTGGGTGCGGGCGGTGCGGGGCGCCGACGGCGTCACGGTCGTCGAGATGGCCGGCCTCGGCCGCAGCGAGTCCGCGAAGCTCCCCGAGGAACTGGGCGACCTGGCCGGGGTCCTGTACGACCAGGCGCCGGACACCCCGAAGCCCGACGCCCCGAAGCCCGACGCACCGAAGCCCGACGCACCGAAGAACGACGACGAAACCCCCGATTCCCCCGACACCCACGTCGTACCTGCCGAAGGGGCTGAGAAATGACTCTCGCCGCCGCAACCGAGCTGGCCGCCGCGACCAACGAGAATCTCGCGAACGTCAGCAACACGCTGATCTACTCGTCGATGGCCGTCTACACCCTGGCCTTCTTCGCGTACATCGCCGAGTGGCTCTTCGGCAGTCGCAGCAAGGTCGGCCGTACCGCCGCCGCGCTCACCGCCACCAACGAGGCGAAGGCGGTCAAGGCGAAGGCCGGACCTACCGTCACCGTGAACAAGGCCGGCGGCACCGCCGTACTGGAGCGCCCCGAGGTCGTCGTACGCGCCGCCTCCGGCTCCCGTGACGTGCCCGACGGTCCCGGCGCGCACGGCGGCACCGAGCAGGGCGACCTGTACGGGCGGATCGCCATCTCGCTCACCCTCCTGGCGTTCGCCGTCGAGGCGGGCGGTGTCCTCACCCGCGCCCTGTCGGTGCAGCGGGCGCCGTGGGGCAACATGTACGAGTTCAACATCACGTTCACGACGGTCGCCGTCGGCGTGTACCTCGCGCTGCTCGCCCTGAAGAAGAACGTCCGCTGGCTGGGCCTGCCCCTGATCATCACGGTCCTGCTCGACCTCGGCCTCGCCGTCACCGTCCTCTACACCGCCAGCGACCAGCTCGTCCCGGCCCTGCACTCGTACTGGCTGTACATCCACGTCTCCACGGCGATCTTCTGCGGCGCGGTCTTCTACGTCGGCGCGGTCTCCACGATCCTTTACCTCTTCAAGGACTCGTTCGAGAACAAGCTCGCCTCCGGCGGCAAGCCCGGCCGCTTCGCCAACTCGGTCCTGGACCGGCTGCCCGCCGCCGCCTCCCTCGACAAGTTCGCCTACCGCGTCAACGCCGCCGTCTTCCCGCTGTGGACGTTCACGATCATCGCGGGCGCGATCTGGGCGGGCGACGCCTGGGGCCGCTACTGGGGCTGGGACCCCAAGGAGACCTGGTCCTTCATCACCTGGGTCGCCTACGCCTGCTACCTGCACGCCCGCGCCACCGCCGGCTGGAAGGGCCGCAAGGCCGCCTACCTGGCCCTGATCGCCTTCGGCTGCTGGCTGTTCAACTACTACGGCGTCAACATCTTCGTCTCCGGCAAGCACTCCTACGCGGACGTGGGCCTGGGCGCCCTTCAGTCCGTCGGTTTCTGACTGAAACTCGCCGGGCCACAGGCTGACGCACCGTCGCGTTAGGACAATCGGGCTGTTTCGGCTTATATGCGATATTCGCCCGGCGGGCAAGTGCATAGACACCTGGACTACACAGACCAGGGGTATGCGATGACCATCAACATTCCCGCGCAGGCCGATGCGCGCCGCGCCGCCCAGCTTCAGGCTCCACCGCCGTCCCTGATGCTCAGGACCTACCGAAGGCTGCTGCCCCTGCGGATGCGCAGGGCCGTGCGGGCCCGGTTCGGTGTGGAGCAGTGGGAGAGGCTGCGGCAGCGGCTGGAGAGACCGGCAGCCCTGGTGCACGAGGCGCGGCACCGTTGGCTGTGCGCGCGACTGAACCGCCGGGGCCTGCTGAGGGACGGCGAACGGGTGCCCGTACAGACCGCCGGTGGGACCCGTATCGCCCTGCTGCGAGAGGGCGTGACGCCCCTTCTGGCCCGGGAGCACAATCTGCGACTGGTGCTGAGCGCGCTGGAAGAAGCGGGCGTGGAGCACTTCGTCGTACGCAATGCCGCGAGCGCCTCCTCCGCCGTGGGGATCAGCTCCGAAGACCGGGCGGCAGCCGAAACCGCACTGATCGCCATGGGCGTGGACGTGCCGGCGTACCTCACTCGGACGGGTGGATCCGAGCGGGTCCGGGACCGGCGTGCGGAACCGGCCGGCTCCCGGCGTTCCTGGCACCGGGCCGCCGACCGGAAGGTCATCCGCATCTTCTGCTATCTGGCCGACGCCGCCGCACCCGGCATGGTGCTCGGCTCGGGCTACGGCTGCGACATCGAGGTCTGGCGACCGTCCGAGGAGGGTGCCGAACTCGTGGCGCCGCGCCGCAACCGTACCTGCGAGCGGGTCTGCCGGGTGGCGCCCGTGGTCGAGGTCCCCGGTCGCCGCTTCACCCGGCTCGCGTCCGAGCACACCCGGCCGCAGCCCGCCACCGTACGCACCCGGCGCGAGTTCGCCGAGCCGGTGCCCGACGACATCGACTTCCCCGTCGACGCCGTATACACCTGGGTCGACGGCTCCGACCCGGAGTGGCAGCGGCGCCGCGCGACGGTCGTGGGGGAGCCGTACCACCCGCAGGCCGCCAACGCGGCCCGCTATCTCAGCCGTGACGAGCTGCGCTATTCGCTGCGCTCGCTGCACATGCACGCCCCCTGGATCCGGCATGTCTACCTCGTCACCGACCAGCAGGTGCCCGCGTGGCTGGACACCGGACATCCCCGGCTCACGGTCGTCGACCACCGGGAGATCTTCACGGACCCCGGCATGCTCCCGACGTTCAACTCGCACGCCATCGAGAGCCAGCTGCATCACATCGAGGGGCTCGCCGAGCAGTTCCTCTACTTCAACGACGACGTCTTCCTCGGGCGCCCCACCGTGCCGCAGCAGTTCTTCCTGGCCAACGGCATCAGTAGGTTCTTCCTCTCGAAGGCGTTGCTGCCGCCCGTCGGAAGCGCGGGCGCGGACGACGTACCGGTCTCCGCCGCGGCCCTCACCAACCGCCGGCTCCTTCAGGCGCGCTTCGGCAGCAGCATCACCCAGAAGATGAAGCACACACCGTGCGCGCTGCGGCGCAGTGTGCTGGCCGAGATCGAGCAGGTCTTCGCGGAGGACCACCGGCGCACCGCCGCCCACGCCTTCCGCGGCCCGGACGACATCTCGATCACCAACTCGCTGCACCACTACTACGCGTTCCACACGGGCCGGGCCGTGCCCGGCGGCATCCGCTACGACTACATCGACATCGCCCAGCCCGGCATCGCCCCGCGGCTGCGCCGTCTGCTGGCCGCCAGATCGAATGTCGCCTTCTGCCTCAACGACACGGTGACCTGCGACGCCGAGGGCCACACCGATATGGCACTCGTACAGCGCTTTCTGGACGACTACTTCCCCACCCCCAGCCCCTTCGAGCACCAGCCCGACCACAAGGAAGCGCTCTCCCTGCCATGCCCCTCGCCATCAGGCTCCCTCACCATTCCGGCGTCCTCGAGACCGACGGCTCCTATCCACGCGCGCTCAACGTCCTGAGCCGCAAGCAGACCGCCGTACAGCGGCAGCTGCGCCGATCGGGCCTGGCGGGGTACGAGCCCGTGACCCAGGCGACGCTGCTGGCCCTGGCGCAGCAGGCGCCGCCGGGCAGCGCCGTGTACGACGTCGGCGCGCACATCGGGCTCTACGCGGCACTGATCGACGCGGTGTACGGCCACCGGCTGTCGGTGCACGCCTTCGAACCGACACCGGACACGGCAAGAATCTGCGGGGACATCCGTCGGCACAACGGCCTGGGCTTCGAGCTGATCACCTCGGCGGTCTCCGACACATCGGGCACCGCCGAGCTCTGCCTGTCACTGAAGGCCGAATCCTCCAACTCCCTCAACGCCGCGCATCGCAAGCACACCGAGACCGTGAGCGTGCCGGTCACCACGCTGGACGCGTTCACCGAGAAACGGTCGGTCCGGCCCCACCTCATCAAGATCGATGTGGAGACGCTGGAGGGCCAGGTGCTGGCGGGCGCGCTGGAGACGGTGCGCCGGCACCGGCCCTGGATCGTGCTGGAGATCCTGCCCAGCTCCGACCATGACGCCTTGGGCCGGGCGTTGGACGTGCTCAGCGAGCTGGGGTACGGACTGCATCTCCTCCAGCCGGAGAGCCCGTGGCCCGCCAGAAACCGCGGTGACTACCGCCCGCACGTGGGCAGTCAGTGCCGCGACTGGCTGCTCGCGCCGGCGCCGCTCACGTACGACTTCCACCACGCGGTACGCACCTGGCTCAGGGCCATCCTGGCGTGCGACGAGCGCACCAACCTGATCGTCCCCGGTGGTGCCGCCTTCCCCCGCCGCTGGAACGCCCCGTACCGGTCTGCCCCGGCGCGTAGCTCTTTCAGCTCTCTCGGCGTGCTGCGGGGACGCGGCGGGCGACGCTCTTGACGATGTCCCGCAGCCGCTCCACGTACAGCCCCAGGTTCTTGTGCGCGACGTCGGTGTCCGGGTACCGGCCGGCGAACCAGAGGCCCTCGGGGAGCCGGGTGACCCACGCGCACACCTGGTCGCCGTACGAGACCCGGAGCAGGGCGTACGCCGACTGGTCCGGCCAGTGACCGGCGCCGGGGACGTCGCGGGCGTCGACGTACGAGACGATCGAGTACAGGTCGGGCGAGGTCGGCCGGAAGTCCGTGCCGAGCAGGCGCAGCACCCGGTCGATCGGCATGCGGGACAGCCGCCGGTTGGCCTGGAGTTCGGCCCGTACGGTGCGCAGGGCGCTCGGGAAGTCTTGGGCCCGCGCCACCGGGACCTCGATCGGGGCCCCGCCCACGTACCAGCCCACGGACTCCGACCACTGGGACCGGGAGCGGGTGTGGAAGGGGACGACGGTGCGGTAGACGGGCTCGCCGCCGATCTCGTGGACGATCAGCGCGGTGGCGGCGAGGACACCGACCAGGCTGCCGCCGTACGGGCGGCAGTACGCCTCGAAGGCGGCGGCGTCGGCCGCGTCCACCAACGGCTCGCGCAGCATCCGCTGTTCGGGCAGGGTGCCGCCGGGCTGGACGCCGAGGTCGACGGGGAAGGACGGCAGCCGTCCGTCGCACCGGCGGATGAACTCCCGCCAGCGGGCGACGATGTCGTGAGTGCCGTCGATCCGGTCCGCGTCGGCCCGCTCGGCCTCGCAGAAGTCGACGTAGGAGCCGACGCGGGGCCGCGGCACGGTCCGGCCCGCGACGCCGGCCGCGTACAGCTCGTGGACCTCGGCGGGGATGCGGTAGATGGAGTAGGCGTCGACGTTGCTGTGGTCGAAGGCCATGTAGACACTGACGCCGTCGTCGCGGACGACCGCCGTGTAGATGAGGTTGGGCCAGCGCAGCGCGTCCGCGACCCGGTCGAAGCGGTCCTGGAGGTGGCGGGCGAGGCCCGTCGCGTCCGGGAAGTCGCCGATGTCCTCGCGGTGCAGGGACACGGAGTCGGCGTCGAGGGTGAACCGCCGCATGTCGTCACCGCTCTCGCCTCCCCACCGGAAGCCGCTGCGCAGCGTCTCGTGCCGCAGGGTCCAGGCGCGCAGCGCCTCCTGGAGCACGTCGAGGTCGACCGGGCCGGGGATGTCGAAGGCCGCGCCGAGCCAGGTCGGCACGAACAGCCCGTCCTCGCGCACCGATCGGGCCGTGCGGATGTGCGACTCCTGGATATAGGCGGGTGGTCGCGCGTCCTCGGGCAGCGCCGCCGCGATGTCCAGCGTCCTGGGACTGAACGTCCACTCGACGAGGCGCCCGGGCCGGATCTCGCAGCGGTGGATGTCGGTCATTCGCACGAGGGGTCTCCGTTCGCAGATGTAACAGACCCGACCAAGGGAATGCCGTCTCCACGACCGCGCACCCGCCGTGTCGCCACGGTTCAACGGAACGGATGGCCCTTCGAACGACAGTACGGCCGCCCGGGTGAGGTCATAATGCGGGGCATGTCGCTTCAGGGGACGGACGCCTACCGGGACGACGGCACCCTGCCGGCGTTGGTCGTCCGGGCCGTGACGGCGGCACGCGCCCACGGCTTCGCCTTCTCGTGCCGACCGGAACAGGGGCGCCTGCTCCACCCCTCTTCGACGGCGCACCCGACCACCCCCGGCTGCACTGGCTCGACCACCCCGCCCTGCGCTCCACCGAACTCCGCCTCGCCCCGGACCTCGCGGTGATCGTCGGCACCCGGATTCCGGGTCGTCAGACGCGGCACTCCAGCACCGCGTAGTCGGCGAAGCAGCGGCGGTAGCGGGTGTGCCGGGTCTCCCGGGTGTGCCCGCGCTGCCACTCCTCGACGTCCGTCGGGGCGGGGCAGGGCCCGGACGTGGCGCCGCAGTCCGCGTCTTCGCCGGACACGCAGTACGCCTGGTACTCGGGCAGCGCGGACGGGTCCTGGACGATCGAGAACGGTACGTAGCGGAACACCCGGCATCCGTCGTCATGCTCCCGCCGCTGGTGCCGGGCCAGCAGCACATCGGCGTCGGTCTCCGCGCTCCCGTCGCCGACCGCCCGGGCGTGTGCGCGCAGTACGGCCAGCTCCGCGCAGGCCGCACAGCCGGCCACCGGCACGGGCGGTGGCGGCAGCGCGACCAGCGTCCGCGCCATCAAAGTGTCGGTGACCGAACGGTCGTTGACCGCCCGCACCGCGGCGCTCAGCCGCTCCTCGCGATCCATCGTGCAACCTCCGTGACTCTGGGTGTATCGAGAGTCGCGCAGGGGAATCGTCGGTATCAACGCCTGACGCGTGACACACGTCCATTGTCACGGAGGGAGGCGGGGGAGGGATCGTGGGGCGACGCAACGCCGTTGGCTCGGGCGCGAGTACGGCCGCCGTGTTCGGCGAGGTGCTGCGGCATTTCCGGGAGGCCGCGGCGCTCACCCAGGAGGGCCTCGCGGCCCGCATCCCCTGCGACCGGTCGCACATCGCCCGGGTGGAGGCGGGGACGCGGGTGCCGCAGGACACGTTCGCGAAGACGTGCGACGAGTTGCTGGGCACGGGTGGGGTGTTGGCGCGGTTGTGGGGGCGGATCGACTGGTATCCGGAGGTGGAGCATCCGGACTGGTTCCGGCGGAGGGCCGAGATGGATGCGGTGGCGGTGGCTCTGCGGGAGTATCAGGAGCGCCTCGTCCCTGGCCTGTTGCAGACGGAGAGGTACGCGCGGGCGCTGTTCTCCCGCGTCGCGAGCGGCGACGAGTTGGAGGAACGGGTTCGGGCTCGGCTGAGCCGACAGCAACGCTTTCTGACCGATGGTGGTCCGTCCTACGTCGTCGTCCTGGACGAGAGCTGCATCCGTAATGCGGTGGGCGGCCCCGAGGTGATGCGCGACCAGTGCGCGGTGCTGCTGGACCTCGGCCGCCGCTCCAACATCCGCATCCAAGTGGCCCCGGCGGCCTACCCGGAACTCCTGCGCCCGAACGTCTCGATGTCTCTCATCGAACTGCCCGACGGTGAGCGTTGGCTCTATTCGGAGTCCCTGGACCGAGGCCATTTCAACAGCGATCCAGCCGCCTATGTGGAGCACAGCCACACCTATGATGTGCTCAGGGCGGACTCACTTTCGACTCGCCAGACGGTCGCCCTCGTCGGCGACGCGATGGAGAGGTATCAACAGGATGGACTGGATCAAGAGCAGCTACAGCGGCGAGAACGGCGGCAACTGCGTCGAGGTGGCCCCCGGTTGTATGGACGTCGTCCCCGTCCGCGACAGCAAGAACCCTGACGGCCCCGTCCTGGTCGTCAGCCGGTCCGCCTGGGCCGCGTTCACCGGAACCCGCGTCTTCGAGTTCCGGTCTCACGGGCGGTAATTCCCAAAGGACGATGGGGAAGAAAGAACCTCACCAAGCCCCACCCCTCCCGCCCACGGCGTCGACTCACTCGCTTGGGTGAACATCACCGGTTGGGCTGGATTTCGGAGCCCCCAACTCCCTTACGCTCAGCGCAACAACCGCTGACATATGTCGGCCCCCGCCGGGGACTAGCGATCCCCGCGAGGGCCTGACCACCGAGGAAGAAGACCCCTTCCTGATGGATACCCAAGACCTTAGCGCGCCCCCGCGCGCCCAGTCCGCCACTGGCGACAACCACCCACGTTCGGGCGTCATCCACGACAACGTCCGCCACACCGCCAACTTCACCGTGGTCGGCAACCACCTCGCCCAGCACCCGGACCTCTCCCTGCTGGCGATCGGGCTGGGCCTGCACATCCAGTCCGTACGCGGCGGCACCTCCGTGGACATCAAGAGCCTGGCCGCCCGCTTCAAGGAGGGCACGGTCCGCATCGCCGCCGCGCTGCGCGAGTTGGAGGCCCACGGCTACCTGCGGCGCGAGCGAGAGCGCGCGGCTGACGGCCGTATCGTCACCCGCACCGTCTCCTGCAACGACCCCCGGGCCCGGCACAGGGCGGCGGCCACCGACTGCCCTGCCCGGCCGAAGGCCCCGGTACGGCCCGAACGCAGAGCCGTCGTGCGCAAGGCGCTCCCCGCCGTACCGGAGCCGAGCTGCACCGCCCCCGCGCTGCTCCGGGCCGCCACCGACCTGCTCACCGACCTGCGACGACACGACTCCCGCCTGCTGCTCTCCGCGACCGACACGGCGCACCTGGCGCCCGGCGTCGCGGCCTGGCTGGAGCGGGACGTCCGCTCCACAGCCGTACGTCACGCCCTGACCGCCAACCTGCCGGACGAGCCCCTGCACCGCCCGGCCGCCCTGCTGGCCCACCGCCTCGCGGCTCAGCTGCCACCCCCGGCCCCGTTCCGCCCCGTGGCAGCCGCCCCGCCGCCACCCCGACACCCGATCCGGAACTGCGACGGCTGCGATCGAGGCTTCCGGGGCCCCGAGACCGAAACCCACTGCCGCGGCTGCCGGACAGTAGCCGCCCCCCACCCCTGAACCAGCAAGGAATCCCATGGTCAGCCCGCCCCACGAGGCGATGCACCGCATCTTCCAGCACGACCCCGGGCTCTTCAGCCGCGTCTCGCGGTTCCTCGGGATCGACCTCCCCAAGCCCATCGGAGCGACCGCTCTACCGACCGACCTCACCGAGGCCAGTCCCGTCGAACGCCGCGTGGACACGCTCCTGCGCTTCGAGACGGCAGAGCACGGCGCGTTCCTCCTGGCCGTCGAAGCCCAGGGCAAGAAGGACCCGGACAAGCCCGCGAGCTGGGCGTACTACGTCTCGTACCTCTGGACGAAGTACCGGCTGCCCACAGCGCTCCTCGTCGTCTGCCAGGACCACGTCACCGCCAAATGGGCCCAGCGAGCGGTGAGCAGCGGACTGCCTCAGTTGCCCACCCTCACCCTGCAGCCCGTGGTCGCAGGCCCGCACAACATGCCGGTGATCACCGATCCGGACGAGGCCCGCGCCGACCTGGTCCTGGCCAGCCTGGCGGCGATCACGCACGCTGCGGAACCGGTCGTCAATGCGATACTGAAGGCCCTGTCCACCGCTCTGCGGGACGCGCCCCAAGACGTCGCGGACCCCATCGTCGAATTCACCGCACATGGACTGGGCAACCGCCCGGCCAAGCACCTCTGGAGGAACCTGGTGGCCGTGGACCTCTCCTTCTACAAGTCCTACATCTCCGAAGAAATCCGCGACGAAGGCCGTGCGCAGCGTGGCGCCGAAGACGTCCTGCTGGTTCTGGAACAGCGTGGCCTCGACGTCTCCGACGACGTCCGCGCCCGTATCACGGAGTGCGGTGATCCCGAGGTCCTCCGCCACTGGCTGGCCCGTGCCGTGACCGCGTCCGAGGCTGAGGCGATCTTCGAAGGCGAGTGACCCCACGCCGAGGCCCTGGACCGTGGCAGGGGAGGCCACGGCCCAGGGCCGGTATGTGGGGGCGGGCGCCAGCTAGCTAGGGCATGTCGTCCGGATCAGGCCGCACCCGCTGCAGGGCGGCCGTTTCGACGACGGTGCGGACGAACGCGCGCACCTTCGGGGTGTTCCCGGTGGCCGGCCACAGGAGGCCGTACTCCACCGGCGGGGCGTCGCGGAAGGGGACGTAGGCGATGTCCGGGCGGGAGTAGTAGTGCGCCGCCCGTGCGGAGGTGGGGGAGACTCCCTTGCCCGCGCCGACCAGGGCGAGCACTTCCTGCCAGGCGGTGGTCGACGGACCGCGCGGGATGGGCCGGCCCTTCGGTGTGCGGTGGGGGTAGTGGAAGTCGAGGACGTACGGGGGCTGTCCGGTGACGGTGATCATCGGGGCCTCGGCGAGGTCCTCCAGGGAGACGGTCTCCCGCTCGGCGAACGGGTGGCCGGCGGGGACGGCGAGGCCGCGGGGCTCGGAGAAGAGCACCGGGCCGTTGACGATGTCCGGCTCGTCGATGGGCAGCTCGATCAGCTGGAGGTCGCGGCTGCCGTCGCGCAACGGTCCGAGCGGGTCGTTCAGCTGGGAGTCCTGAATGTGGACCACGCAGTCGGGGTGACGGGCCCGGAAGATGTCGGCCGCCGCCACGACGAGGTTGCCGCACCATGCGGCGGAGTAGCCGACGCGGAGTTCCCCGGTGATCCCCCGGCCGGCGGTGGCAGCGGTGGCCAGCGCTTCCTGGATCTGCCGATAGCCGGCGGCCAGGCCGTCTCTCAGCTGTTCCCCGACGGGTGTCAGCTGGACGTTGCGGCTGGTCCGCTTGAACAGTTCGGCGCCGATGGCACGTTCCTGCTTCTTGATGACCTGGCTGACGCGGGCGGGAGTGACGTGCAACCGGTCCGCCGTCCGGCCGAAATGCAGCTCCTCCGCCAAGGCCAGGAAGATCTGTATCTCCCGCAGCTCCACGCCCGCCGCCCCCGATTCGTGAATCGCTGTGTTAACCGCCGTTGCACGATACGTCGTTGATGCGCCCGTCGGCAGCGTCGATGCTTGACCGTGACGGCAGCGGGCAACGCGGAAGGAACTCAGCGGATGAACATCATTGCGTCGGCGGTGCTGCTGACCGTCGGCCACCCGGCGGCGTCGAGCCGGTTCTTCACCAGCCATCTGGGGTTCCGGGAGGTGCTGGTGGCCGACGGTGTCATCCACCTTTCACGCGACGACGCGGCCACCGACCTCGTCGTACTGCGATGCGATCGATGCGACACGCAGCCGCATCCGGGGCAGCAGCCCGCCGCGCACGCCGAAGTGATGGTGTCCTTCACGGTCACCGACCTGGCCGCCGAACACGAGCGGCTGCGGCGGGAGGGCGCGCGGATCACGATGCCGTTGCGCCAGGAGCCGTGGGGTGAATGGGTGCTGCAACTCCTCGACCCCAACGGTGTAGTGATCCAGATCGTGGAGTGGGTGCCGCCCGTCGGCGCCTGACGGGCTCTCGCTCCACTCAACCCGATTCCCTTTCCTTTTCATCCTTCGAGTCATTCCTCGAGTCATCCTTCGAACGGGAGGACCCATGCTTTCTTCTGTCATGTCCACATCCATTCCGGGCGGCGAATCACACGCGCCCGCCGCTGTCTCCACCGTCGGCCTGCGCAAGTCGTACGGCGACAAGGCCGTGCTCGACGGGATCGATCTGCGAATCCCGGCCGGGTCCGTATTCGCGCTGCTCGGCCCGAACGGTGCCGGCAAGACCACCGTCGTGAAGATCCTGTCCACGCTCATCGCCGCCGACGGCGGGCAGGCCCAGGTCGCGGGCCACGACCTCGCCGAGGCACCCGCCGGGGTGCGGGCGGCGATCGGGGTCACCGGCCAGTTCTCGGCCGTGGACGGGCTGATCACCGGCGAGGAGAACATGCTCCTCATGGCGGACCTGCACCACCTGTCCAAGCCCGACGGACGGCGGGTCGCCGCCGAACTGCTGGAGCGGTTCGACCTGGTGAAGGCCGCCAAGAAGCCCGCCCAGAGCTACTCCGGCGGCATGAAGCGGCGCCTGGACATCGCCATGACGCTGGTCGGCGACCCCCGGATCATCTTCCTCGACGAGCCGACCACCGGCCTCGACCCGCGCAGCCGCCACAACATGTGGCAGATCATCCGCGAGCTGGTCACGGGCGGCGTCACCGTCTTCCTGACCACCCAGTACCTGGAGGAGGCCGACGAACTCGCCGACCGTATCGCTGTGTTGAACGACGGCAAGATCGCCGCCGAGGGCACCGCCGAGGAGCTCAAGCGGCTCATCCCCGGCGGCCACGTCCAACTCCGCTTCACCGACCCGTCCGCGTACCAGAGCGCCGCCGTCGCACTGCGCGACGTCACCCGGGACGACGAGGCGCTCGCGCTGCAGATCCCCAGCGACGGCAGCCAGCGCGCGCTGCGCTCCATCCTCGACCGGCTGGACTCGGCCGGTATCGAGGCCGACGAGCTGACCGTGCACACCCCCGACCTCGACGACGTGTTCTTCGCCCTCACCGGCCCCGCCAACGTCCCCAACCAGCCCAAGGAGACCGCCCGATGAGCTCCCTCTCTGACGTTGTACGCGACTCGAACACAATGCTGCGCCGCAACCTGCTGCACGCGTGGCGCTACCCGTCCGGGACCCTGAACCTGCTGCTCACGCCGATCATGATGCTGCTGCTCTTCGTCTACATCTTCGGCGACGTGATGAGCGCCGGCATCGGTGGTGGCGGCGCGGACCGCTCCGACTACATCGCCTATATCGTCCCCGGCCTGCTGCTGATGACCGTCGGCAGCACCGTGATCGGGGCCGCGGTGTCCGTCTGCGTGGACATGACCCAGGGCCTCACCGCCCGCTTCCGCACCATGGCGATCTACCGGGGCTCTCTGCTCGTCGGGCATGTCGTCGGCGGCGTACTGCAGTGCGTGATGAGCGTGGTCCTCGTCGGCGCCGTCGGCGTGGCGATGGGCTTCCGGTCCACGGACGCCACGGCACTGGAGTGGATCGCGGCGTTCGGGCTGATCACGCTGTTCGCCCTGGCACTCACCTGGATCGCGGTCGGGATGGGCGCGGCCAGTCCGAACCCCGAGGCGGCCGGCAACATGGCCATGCCGCTGATCCTCCTGCCGCTCATCTCCAGCGCCTTCATCCCGGCCGACACCATGCCCGGCTGGTTCCGACCGATCGCCGAGTACCAGCCGTTCACGCCTGCCATCGAGACGCTGCGCGGACTCCTTCTCGGCACCGAGATCGGCGACAACTGGTGGATCGCCATTGCCTGGTGCCTCGGCCTCACGCTCCTCGGCTACCGCTGGTCGACGGCACAGTTCAACCGCGACGCCAAGTAGGCGACTTGAGCGCGCGGGCCGTCCCCCCCTAGCGGGCGTTCGCTGCGCGGTGGGTGACCTTGTTGATGGCCTTGAGGGCGAGGTCGGGGCGGTCGGTGTGGATGTAGTGGCCGGCGCCCTTGGCGGTGGTGACGTGGCTGTTGCGGGAGATCTTGCGCCATTCGTGCTGGCCCTTGGCCCACATGCGCTCCAGGGCGGGGCCGTACTGGGGGACCTCGGCGTACTGGGACTCGTGCTTGAGGATCTCGACGGGGATGCGGCCCGCGGAGTGGACCCTGCCGTCGGCGATGACGAACTGCTCCGGGTTCTGGCCTTCGTTGACGGCGAGGGCGCCGGCGCGGATCTGGGCGGGGATGCCGGTGGCGTCGGCGGGGATGGTGCGGTTCATGTCGCGGGTGAGGTGGGGGATGGTGGCGTCGAGGAGGACGAGGCCCTTGACGCGGTCGGTGTGGTGGGGGGTGTAGCGGGCGGCGATGTAGCCGCCGAGGGAGTGGCCGGCCAGGACCACGGGGCGGTCGCCGGCGAGGCGGTCGAGGACATTGGTGAGGAGCCTGCCGGTGTCGTCCATGGTCTGGAGGGTGCCCGGGGCGGGCTTGTCGCTGGCGCCCTCCCCGAGGCGGTCGTAGGAGCAGACGCGGGTCGTCTTGCTCACCGTCTTCTGGAGGGGTGCCATGTTGTCCAGGCCCTCGCCGCCGCCGGCCATCAGAAGGACGAGGGGCTTGTCGGTGCCGGTGTCGGTGGTGTTGCCGGAGCAGGAGACGTTGACCGTGTGGCCGTCGATGCGGAGCTTCTTCGTGCCGGTGAAGGTGGCTCCCGTCGAGGCCGCCTCGGAGTTGGTGTCGGTGGTGGCCTTGGCGTATTCCTCGTTGAGGACGAGTCCCGCACCGGCGACGGTGCAGACCACGGCGATGGCGGCGGTGGCCTTGGCGAGGGTGCGGAACATGGGGGCCTCCAGCGGGGCATGGTGGGGGTAGGGCGACGTGTTCGTGGGGTCTTTCTCGGTCGGCCTGTCGTGCTCGGCGACTGGTGAAAACTCTATGGTCGCGGCCGTGTTGGGTCGTCACCCCGCGGTGGACACCTGCGCGTAGCTCGCACGGGGGACAGCCGCGCAGCAGCCGAGCCGGTCCTACACCCCGCCCGCGCTGATCGACCGCCAGATCCGGTCCGGCAGTACCCGCGCCGCCTCCTCCAGGTCCAGGTCCCTGATTCCCGCGACGTGGCGGCGGGCGACGGCCACGACCGGGCCCAGGACCAGGGACTCCAGCACGGGCTGGGGCAGCGGGGCCAGTTCGCCGGAGGCGATGTGCGGCTGGGCCCACGCGGCGAACGCCGACACGGCCGGCGCCTGCGCCTCCCGCGTCTCCTGGGCCCGGGGCATCATGCGCTCGTCGGCGTAGGGGGAGTGGAGGAGCAGCGCCGCGCCCGGGTGGTCGCGGACGAAGGCGAAGTACGCCTCCACCACCGCCCGGATTCCGGCCCGTGCGCCCTCCGTGGCGATCAGCGCCGTGACCATCTGCCCCATCAGCCTGCCCGTCCAGCGTTCCGTGAGGGCCGTGAGGAGGCCGTCCAGGCTGCCGAAGTGGTGGTAGAGGCTGCCGAGGCTGACGCCGCTGGTCCGGGTGACGGCGGTGACGGTGACGCCCTGTTCGCCCGACTCCGTGTAGAGGCGCAGTGCGGCGTCCAGGAGCTTGTCGGAGGTGACCTCACCGCGGTGCTGCTTGGGGCTCATCGACAGGCCGTTCTCGTCGTGCGTGCTGGGGCTCGTTCCCGATCTCGTTCTAGAGTCTCTTTCTAGAAAGCACTTCCAATTCTACGTCCTCCTGGCTGAGAATGTCCCCGTCGGACGCGCGCGTCCGCCCGGATTCAGGGGGATCGGGCGGGCCGCGGGTCCGCGATCGTCAGGACAACGGGGAGACGGGGCAGGCGTGTTGGAGCTGGATGGCAGTGGTGCCGAGCCACTGGAGGACGAGGACCCGCGGCGAATCGGTGAGATCCCGCTGATCGGACGCCTCGGCGCGGGCGGCATGGGCCGGGTCTATCTCGGCGTCCACGAGGGACGGTATGCCGCCGTCAAACAGCTACTGCCCTCGATCGTCGCCGAGGACAAGGACTTCCTGCGCCGCTTCGGGCACGAGCTGGACAACCTCGCGCGGCTGCCGGACGAGGTGACCGCCCCGCTCCTCGCGGGTGACCGCACCGCCCGGCCCCCGTGGTTCGCCACCGCCTACGTCCCGGGAATCACCCTGACCGAGGCGATCGAGGCCCACGAGGGCCCGCTGCCCGCCGACGCGCTGTGGCTGCTGCTGCGCGAGGCCGCATCCGGGCTGGCGGCGGTGCACGAGCTGGACATGGTCCACCGGGATCTGAAGCCGTCCAACGTCATGCTCACCCTCGACGGCCTCACCCTCATCGACTTCGGCGTGGCCCGTGCCGCCGAGCAGAGCCAGCTCACCCGGTCCGGCATGGTGGTGGGTACCCCCGCCTACATGTCCCCCGAACAGGCCTCGGGGACGCGGGGCTCGACCGGCGCCGTCGACGTGTTCGCGCTCGGTTCGGTCCTCGCGTACGCGGCGAGTGGCCGCCCGCCTTTCGGTGACGAGTCCGGGCACGCGGTGCTCTACCGGATCGTGCACGAGCAGCCCGACCTCGACGCGGTACGCGCGCTGGACCCGGATCTCGCCGAGGTGGTCACGGCCTGCCTCGACAAGGACTTCGAGGGTCGGCCGACCGCCACCGAGCTGGTCGGAATCGCCGAGCGGCACGGACCCTTCGAGCCGCCGCTGTGGCCGGAGGCCGTCACCGTGCGGCTCGCCGAACGGGCCTCGTTCGTCACGAAGTTGCCGGACGCGGCGGACCTCCCCGCGCCTGAGCCGGAGCCCCGGCCCGAGCTCACGGTCACCCGGGGCCGGGATCCGGAACGGCATGGGCGCCGTCGCCGTACCCGAGTCCTTCTCGGTGCGGTGCCGGTAGTGCTCGCGACGGGGGCGACCCTCGCGGTCCAGCTCATGCCGTACGTCTCCCAGGACAGGGCGGACGCCGCGCCCTCCCCGTCCGTCTCGGCGTCCGCGGGCCCGGCGGGGCAGCCGTCGGAGCCGGCGACGGGCCGACCGACAACGGCCGGATCGCCGTCACCGTCGGACGGCAAGGACGGCAAGGACGGCAAGGGCGGTGAAGACGGTACCGACGGAGCCAAGGGGGGCGGGGACGGCGGCGGGGGAACAGACGGGGCCGGTACGGGCAGCACTGGCGGTGGTGGCTCCGGCGGCGGAGGCTCGGACAGTGGCTCCGCCGGCTCCGGTACGTCTTCCGCCTCGGGCGGCTCAGGCGGCTCGGGCGGCTCAGGCGGCTCGGGCGGCTCAGGCAGCTCGGGCGGGTCGTCCGGGTCCGGTGGATCGTCGTCCGGGGGCGGCTCCGGCGGCGGCTCGGGAGACACCGGCACTCCCGAGTCCGGCCCCTTCGCCCTCAAGAACGGTGAGAACGGGAAGTGCCTGACCCAGGTCTACGGCGCCGCCGACGACGGCTCCTGCGGGAGCTCGGCCGCGTCCTGGAGCTACCGCAGCGCGTCGGACGGCTCCGTCAAGGTCATCAACGAGTCCACCGGTTCCTGCCTCGGCGCGAACATGCTCGGCCAGGCCGTGTTCACCCGTGACTGCAATTCCGCCGGTACCTCCCACCTGTGGCGTCCTGGCTCCGGAAGCACCCTGAAGAGCGTTTCCAACGGCGGCTGCCTGGACCTGGCCTACGGCGGTGGTGTCTCCACGCAGCCCTGCGAGTCCGGAACGGCGTCCCAGCGCTGGACGCGGAGCTAAGACGCGCCCGACGGTCCGCGGCCGGCGTCGTACGCGGCGACCGTCGTCCGGACGAAGGAGCGGATCAGCGGGTTCTGGTCGGCCTCGCGCCAGGCCACCAGGACGCGGCTCGGCGCCAGCCCGGTCAGCGGCACCACGGTGAGCCCCTCACCGGGCTCGTGGCCGACGAGGGTCATTCCGACCGTGCCGTTCCAGAGCACGGCCTGCCGGCATTCCCGCACGGTGCGCACCACCGGACCGGGCCGCACCTCCCCGCCGTTCCAGTACGTCTGCCACAGGGGGTCGGTGCCCTCCGGGAAGCGGAACCAGCGGCGGTCGGCCAGTTCGGCCGGCGCCAGGCCGGCGCGGTGGGCGAGCGGATCGTCGGCGCGCAGCAGCGCCCCCACCGGGTCGGCGCGCAACTCGTACGTGGTCAGGCCGGTCCGGTCGAAGGGACCACCGGAAAGCTGGACGTCACCTGGGCTGCCGGTGCCCTCGCCCAGATCGCTGCGCTCCGGCAGGAGGCCGAGGCGGTCACAGCCGCGCGCGGTGAACTCCGCTCGGCCGCACGGGCGGTGCAGGACCTCTTCCACACGCCCGAGCGGATCCCCGTCTCTCTGACCGATCCCTGGAACGCCTGCCGCACGATCGGCGACCCCGCCGAACTCGCCCAACGCGCCCTCGAGGCCCCCCTGGTCCTGGCCGACGCCTGCACCACCGTCCAAGACGTCTTCGGCGTCCACGGCCTGTGGCGCACCCTGCAGGGATGGGGCGGTCTCGGTGGTGTTCTTGCGGCGACGCAGGGTGCCCCAGTTGATGCGGTGGCCCAGCAGGCTCAGCACGGCGGGCAGCAGTGTCACGGCGATGGCCACGGCGACCAGGGAGACCGCCACCCCGCCCAGGGCGATGCTGGTGAAGGACATGGCGCGGCCGGCGGCCAGTTCTTCGCGGAAGCGCTTGACGATGAAGAGCGAGTAGTCGACGGCGACGGCGAGGCCGACCATGGACACGATGTTGGTGAACAGGCTGTTGACGTCGGTGAACTGCGTCATTCCGTAGCCGATGGCCTGAGTGGCCATCAGGGTGACGCCCGCCATGAGCAGAGGGACGACCATCGCGGCCACGGACCGGAAGACCAGCAGCAGCACGACGAAGAGCACCGGGAAGGCGATCATCTCGGCGCGGGTGACGTCCTCCTTGGAGTGCACGTTCAGCGCGTAGTCCAGGGCCGGAGCACCGGTGACGTCGGCTTCGACGTCGTTGCCGTCGGGGGTGTCGTCGGCGGTGACCTCGATCATCGCCCAGTCGTAGTCGCGTACGCCCTTCTGCCCCGCGCCGGTCCGCATCCGCTGCCAGGCCCGCTTGGGCAGCCGGGCGGCGGCCTTGGCCACGCTCAACTTCGTGGCCGGGGTGGTGACCGGCGCCGCAGCACCTTTCCAGAGGCTCCCGCTCACCGGGAGCGCGGCAGCGCGGGGGACGGCGCGGTGGCAGCGTGGCGGGCGACAACCCCTGGAGGGACCATGCCGCAGCCCGCGCCCGTGGCCGTCGAGGAACGAGCCGGGTTCGCCGAGTCCGACGAGCGGCTCGGGCCGTTCGACGACGCGACCGCCCGCCCGTTGCGCGCCTCCGACGGGGCGGCGGAACCCGAGCAGGCGCGGGCGTCATCGCGTTCGCCGCCTCGGCCGACGCCTCCTACCTGACCGGCGTCGACTTGCGGGTCGACGGCGGCTCCCACATCTGACCCGTCCGATCAGGAGGAAGCATGTCCCGTCTCGTCGTCGTCACCGGATCCGCCTCGGGGGATCGGCGCCGCCGTCTGTTCCCTGCTGCGTGAGCGCGCGGACCGGATCGTCGGCGTGGACCTAAGGATGCCGAAATCTGCGCCGACCTGGCCACCCTCGACGGCCGTGCCGCCGCCGTCGACGCGGTACTTCGAGCAGGCCGGCATCGTCGACGGGCTAGTCACCTGCGCCGGCCTGTCGGCGCCGTCGCCCGCGCTGGCGTGGGTGAATTGCTTCGGACCGACCGCGCCGGCCCTGGGCCTGCGGGCGGCCCTGGGGCGACCCCGGCCCTGCGGGGGGCGCTCGTCGAGGCCGCGATCGCCGATGGGCGGGCGGGGCAGGTCTACCCATCGCGCTCAACGTCGTCGCGCCCGGGGTGGTGCGCACACCGATGTCCGCCGGGCTGCTGGCCGATCCGGCGATGCGGAAGGTCATGGACGACGCGGTGCCGATGCCGCTGCACGGACATGCGTCGCCGGAGGACGTCGCTCGGGTCGTCGGGTTCCTCCTCTCGCCCGGGTTCACGCATGTCACCGGGCAGGTGCTCTACGTCGTTCGGGGGCGCGGAGGCGAGCCTCCGACCGGTGGACCGGTTCTGATCTAAGGGAGTTGGAGATGGACGTGAACCTCGCCGAGCGGGTGGCCCGCCTGGAGGCGATCGAGGAGATCAAGACGCTTAAGCACCGCTACCTGCGGGCCTGCGACGCCAAGGACCCCGAGGCCTTCCGTGCCTGCTTCGTGGCCGAGGGCGCGGTGCTCGACTACGGCGAGCGGATCGGCCGCTTCGAGGGCATCGACGCGCTGGTCGCCGTCTTCGAGCGGGTCGCTCTGAACCGGATCGACGGCCGCTACACGGTGTTCGACATGCACCACGCCATGCACGGCGACATCGAGATCACCGGCACCGGCTCCGGCACCGGCATGGCGCGCGGTCGCTGGACCCTGCGGTTCCGGCAGGTCGACACCGTCGCTGGGACGGAGCGGGTCAGCGCCATCGAGTACGACGACGGCTACACCGCCGCGGACGGCGCGTGGAGGATCGCCCGTTGCCAGGTGAAGACACTGTGGACGATGAGCCGGCCGCTCGCGGAGGGTTGCCAGATTGCCGGTGAGCTCGCGTGAGCCGGGTCGCGCTGGTCACCGGCGGCAGCAAGGGTGTCGGGCAGGGGATCGCCGTCGGGCTGGGCGAGGCCGGGTGGACGGTCGTGGTCTCCGGTCGCGACCGCGGGCGTCTGGACGCCACGGTCGCCCGGGTCGACGCCGCCGGCGGTCGCGGCGCCGCTGTCACATGCCGGCACGACGTCGACGCCGAGGTCGAGGAGCTCGTGGCCGGCGTCGCGCGCGCCCACGACGGCCTGGACCTGCTCGTCAACAACGTGTGGGCCGGGCCCCGGATGGACCACGACCGGCCCGCGCGGTTCTGGGAGCGGCCATTGTCGGACTGGGACACGCTGATCGGTCTCGGCCTGCGCGCCCACTACGTCGCCGCGCACGCCGCCGCGCCGATCCTCGTCGACCGGGGGCGGGGGACCGTTGTCAACGTCTCGTCGGTGGGCGCGCGCGCCTACCTGCACTCCACGCTGTACGGCGTCTCGAAGGCCGGGCTGGACAAGATGACACTGGACATGGCGCTGGAGCTGCGTCCGTACGGGGTGACGGTACTGTCGCTGTGGCCGGGGCTGGTCCGCACCGCCCAGCTGGTCGCGAGCTGCGTCGACTCGGTCGCCGGGGTACCGGTCGCCGACGCCGAGACCCCCGAGCTGCAGGGCCGCGTCCTCGCGGCCCTGGCGGCCGACCCCGGCCTGCACCGGCGCACCGGGACGGCCGTGATCACAGCAGAGCTCGCCCGCGAGTACGGCGTCGCCGAGCCCGGCGGCGGCCGGCCGGTCAGCCCGCGCGAGATGTTCGGCGGCGGGCCGGTGTTCCCGGCCCTGCCCCCCGGCTGATGGCACGGCACCGGTTGCCGGTCGGCGGCGATCCACGAGTCGCGCTCGACGAGGGCCGCGTAGGTCGGCTCGGCCGTCGGGTGCGGCGTCATGCCGGCCCCCTCACGCCGGATTCAACACGGCCACGTCGCCGAGCGACACGCGGATCTCGAAGTGCCGGCGGCTGATCCGCCAGCCGGTCGCCGTGCGCACCCAAGGGTCGTCGTACTCGCCGGGACACTCGTAGCACGAGCCCGTCATCGGGCCGGCGCCCACGTGGTGGATGCGCCCGTAGGTGAGCATGCGGGCCCGGTCCCGTCGAACCCGACGCGATGGGTTGCCCAGCAGGTGCTAGTGATCTGGTTGTGAGTCGGTCGGGCACCACATGTGTTGCCTCGCGTACCAAGTTGGTGGGTTTGGCTGACGGGTGCCGGTCGGCTTCGGTCTGCTGTGGACTGTGGGTGACAGCAGGCTGCAGCCGCTGGTCCTGAGCGAGACCGAGCGGCAGACGTTGAACAACTGGGCCAAGCGCCGGACAACCGCGCAGGGGCTCGCTCTGCGGGCGAGGATCGTACTGGCGTGCGCGCAGGGCGGGCCGAACCTGGCGGTCGCGGCCCGGCTGGGGGTGAACCGGGGCACCGTCGCCAAGTGGCGGACCCGGTTCCTGCGGGACCGGCTGGACGGGCTCGCGGACGAGCCGAGGCCAGGTGTGCCGCGGACCATCACCGACGCCCAGGTGGAAGAGGTGGTGGTCCGCACCCTGGAGGAGACGCCGCCCGGTGGGACGCACTGGTCGAAGCGGGAACTGGCCAAGGTCGTGGGGGTCTCCCCGGCGAGCGTGCTGCGGATCTGGCACGCCTTCGGCCTGCAGCCGTGGCGGACCGAGACGTTCAAGATCTCCCCGGACCCGTTCCTGATCGAGAAGATCCGTGACGTGGTCGGTCTCTACCTGGCTCCGCCGGCGAACGCGGTGGTGTTCGCGGTGGACGAGAAGCCGCAGATCCAGGCTCTGGAGCGGACCGCGCCGGTGCTGCCGATGGTGCCCGGGGTGCCCGAGCGGCGGAGCTTCGACTATGTCCGGCACGGCACCGTCGACCTGTTCGCCGCGTTGAACACCGCGACGGGCAAGGTGATCACGAAGCTGTCCGCGCAGCACCGGGCCGTGGACTTCCGGGACTTCCTCGACGAGATCGACCGCCAGACCGAGCCCGGCCTGGCAGTCCACGTGATCTGCGACAACTGTGAGGATCGTGATGTGCCGCAGGGGGCCGGAGCCTGACCCGCGCGACAACTGGCCACAGCTGCTTTGGAGTGGAACTGTCGGCCCCGGCCTCCTGCGGTGCGTACTGCCGCCGGCCCGGTGAACGTGTCCCGATAGGGGCTTTGCTGCACAAAGCACCGTCACAGTTCTGACCGCCCACCGGACCGGTGTCAGCCACCAGACCCAGTCCAAGGAGCCTCGTGACCGTCACCAGCATGCCCCAGCCGACACTGCCAGCGCAGCGGGTCCCCGCCCCGGCCGAGGAGGCCGAGGACGTGATCCTGGGGGTGGACACCCACAAGGATGTCCATGTCGCTGCGGTCATCACGCCCCTGGGGGCCTCGCTCGCTCAGCAGGAGTTCCCGACAACCGCCATCGGCTATCGCCAACTGATCACCTGGGCAAATTCGTTCGGGTTCCTGCGTCGGGCCGGTGTCGAGTGCACCGGCTCCTTCGGAGCCGCGCTGACCCGAGTTCTGCGCCGGGAGGGCATCGACGTCATCGAGATCAACCAACCCGACCGTGCCACCCGGCGCAAGCGCGGCAAGACCGACGCCATCGACGCGGACGCGGCCGCTCGTGCAGTGCTGTCCGGACGGGCCACCACCGTGCCGAAGAGCGCGGACGGGCCCGTAGAGGACATGCGGGTCCTGCGGCTGGCCAAGGAATCGGCGGTCAAGGCCCGCACCCAGGCGCTGAACCAGCTCAAGGCTGTCCTCATGTCCATCGACCCGGATCTGCGTGAACTCCTCACCGGGCTGAGCAACCCTGCGCTGGTCGCCACCTGTGCGGACCTCGACGTCGATGACCGGGGCGAGGCCGTCTTCACGATGCGCCTGCTCGCCCGCAGGGTCCAGCACCTGTCCGACGAGGTCAAAGAGCTAACCCGCCGCACCACCAGGGCCGTTCGTGTCTGTCGACCCCAGATGCTGGACCTGGTCGGCGTCGGGCCCGATAGCGCCGCTGTCCTCCTCATCGCCGCAGGTGACAACCCCGACCGACTCGTCGACGAAGCGTCCTTCGCCGCTCTGTGCGGTGTCAGCCCGGTCGAACAGTCCTCCGGCAAGACCCAACGCCGTCGCCTGAACCGCGGAGGCCACCGCCAGGCCAACGCCGCCCTCTACCGCATCGTGCAGACCCGCATACGCTGGGACGAACGCACCCAAGAGTACCTGCGGCGACGCACCGCCGAGGGCATGTCCAAGCACGAGATCATCCGGTGTCTGAAGCGGTACGTTGCCCGCGAGCTCTACCGGCACATCCAGCCCCGAGCCACCAACCGGGTCCCTTCCGCGGCTTGACGAAACATAGGGGCTTCCTCTCCGCCCACAAGGCACCGGTGGTGCACAAGTGGCTGCTCGCCCACCCACGCTTCCAGCTCCACTTCACCCCGACCTACTCGTCGTGGATCAACCAGGTCGAGCGGTGGTTCGCCGAACTGGAACGGCGCTGCCTCGAACGCGGAGTGTTCTGCTCCCTCGACGACCTCAAGGCCGCACTCGACAACTGGATCAAGGTCTGGAACGACGAAGCCCGGCCCTTCAAGTGGACCAAGACCGCCGACCAGATCCTCGACCGGATCTGCCGCTACTGCTCACGCATCTCCGAACCAGATCACTAGGTGGCGCCGACCCCACCGAGGTGGGCCCGCACCCGCCTCGACGACGGCGGCGGGGTCACGGGGGCCGTACGCGACGGCGTCGTCGGTGAGCAGCACGGCGATCGCCTCCTACTGCCGGGCGTCGGTCGCGGCCGCGAAGTCCGCGCCAGAGATCACGTTCTCGGTGACCGGGAACTTGGTGTCCGCGTCGCGCCGCATTACCTACCGTCTACTCCGGCGACGGCCACCGGGGCACGCTGCGTCGACCGGTCGGTACCGGTCACGGACCGAGGAGTTCGAGGATGAACCGTGCGGCATCCCCCGCGGCCGGCTCCGGCTGGACGCCAACTCTGGTCGTCTCCACGATCGTGATGGTCGCGATCATCGAGGCGAGTGCGCTGGGCTACACGATCGTCACCACGGGACTTCGGGCGATCACCAGCGAGTTCGGTACGACCCAGGGTGCGTGGCTGCTGACGGCCTACATCCTGGCCGGCGCGGTCATGAGCCCGCTGCTGGGCAAGCTGGCAGACGTCCACGGCAAGCGGAAGATCATGCTCGGCGCGCTCGGCGTGGGTGCGGTGGGCGCGCTCGTGTCGACCGTCGCCCCGACTTTCGAGGTACTCATCCTGGGCCGTGCGCTACAGGGCACCGTGATCGCGTCGATGTTCCTGGCGTACTCGCTGATGCGTGACGTCTTCCCGGCGCGGGTGCTCCCGATGGCGGCCAGCGTGTCCTACACCGGGATCGGCGTATTCACCGTCGGCATGCCGTTCCTGGTCGGGATCATGCTCGACACCTGGGGCTGGCGCAGCCTGTTCGCCTTCGACTTCGCGTGGATCCTGCTGCTGGGCCCGCTCCTGTTCGTCACCACTGCCGAGACCCCGGTCCGGGTCCGGTCCCGGGTCGACTACGCCGGCGCCGCCCTGCTCGGCGGCGGCATCGCCGCGGTGCTCGGCGCAATCAGCCTGGCCCGGACGCTGCCCGGTGCGGCGACGGCCGCCCTGTTCGCCGTGGGCGTGATCCTGCTGTCGGTGTACGTCCGACAGGCGTTGCGCAGCGTGGAGCCGCTGGTGGACCTGCGGGTGTTCGGCCGCCGTCCGGTCTTGCTGGCCGCGGTGACGGCCGCGGCGGCCTTCTCGGCCACCGCGGTGTTCGCCTCGCTTGCGCCGCTGATCGCGATGACCCCGCGCAGCGCCGGTGGCGACTACGGTCTCGGCCTGAGTGCCTTGGGGTACGCATCGGTCACCGCACCGCAGGGTCTGATGCTGGTGCTGGGCGGGCTAGTCGTCGGCCTGGCGGTCGGCCGCGTCGGTGCGCACCGGGTGATGGTCGTCGGCCTGCTGCTGATGGCGACGGGGGCCCTGCTCGGGTCCCTCCGGCACGACACCCTGGGTCAGCTCATCACGGCCGCGGTGATCGTCGGCCTGGGTGCCGGCCTGGCCAACGGCTGCGTGCCGAACCTGGTGGTGGCCGCGACGCCGGTGGACCATCAGGGGTCGATCGCGAGCATGGTTCACGTCTTCCAGAGCGGCTTCGCCAGCGCGGCACCGGTCATCCTGTTCGCCATCCTCGCCTCTGCGGCGCGCCGATCTCCGACAGGGGGCTTCGTCTACAGCGGCACCGTCGTGACCTACGGCCTGTGGTTCATGGCCGGCGCCGCCCTGCTGGGCGCGCTCCTCGCGGTTACCGTGCTGCGCAGCCGCGCCACCGCCCCGGCCCTCGCACCCGAGCCGGAGACCGCTTCCTGACCCGTCCACCATCCGACGACTCCGAGGAGCCGCCGTGCCACCGCTCGACCTCCGCGGCCGCCCGGGCTCGATCCGGCAGGAGGCGACCGCTGATGGATCGCCTGTTCCAGCGCCAGCGCGCTGGGTCGCCGGTCGGCTCCCTTGCGGCGGTTGAGCACCGGGCGGGGCCGGCGCCTGTACTTCACCCAGGAGTGGGCCGGCGACGAGGAACGTCGCGAGCTTGCCGGTGTCCCCGACGAGCTGGGCTTCGCGACCAAGCCGCGCCTCGCGGCGGACATGCTCCGCGCCGCCGGTGAGCAGGACATATCCGCCTCGTTCTTCCTCGGCGACGAGGTCTACGGAGGGCGGGCGTTGCGTACCGCGTGCCGCGAGCTGGGCCTACGAGCGCGTCACCGGCGTGCGCGCGGACTGGTCCACCGAGGACTTCGCCGAGCTGCGTACCGCCTCCGGCACCCTCGCGATCGGCAGCACCCGTACCGTCCCGCTCTTCGCCCCCGGCTCCGTCCGCCCGGCGGACAACCGGAGCGTCATCGTCGAGTTCCTCGTGGACGACGTGGACGCGGCGCACCGGAGGCTGACCGGTGTCGTCGGGGACCTCGTCAAGGAGCCCACGACGATGCCCTGGGGCAACCGCGCGCTCCTCTTCCGCGACCCGGACGGCAATCTGGTCAACCTCTTCACCCCGGTCAGCCCGGCCGCGGTCGAGAAGTTCGCCGCGTTCGCGCGCTGACCCTCCGCACGGTCCGGCGGCGTACGGGCGTTCGAGGAGGGGGGTGTGCCTGCCCCTATGCTGGTCCCGCGACGGGGGTCAGGATCGCACGCCGGGAGGCATCTGTGTCAGCGCTGGAGCCGGACGACCCGCGCTCCGTCGGGGATTACCGGTTGCTGAGCCGGCTGGGTGTGGGCGGCATGGGCCGGGTCTTCCTCGGGCGTTCCCCGGGCGGACGGCTGGTCGCGGTCAAGGTGGTGCACGCCGAGCTGCTGCGCAGGCCCGAGTTCCGCGACCGCTTCCGCCGCGAGGTCCAGGCGGCCCGCATGGTCAGCGGCGCCTTCACCGCGCCGGTCGTCGACGCCGACCCGGACGCGCCCCTGCCCTGGCTGGTCACCAGCTACATCGCCGGGCCGTCGCTGGAACGCGCGGTCGCCGAGCAGGGGCCCTTCGACCCGCGGGCGGTGCTCGCCCTGGCGGCCGGGCTGGCCGAGGCCCTGGTGTCGATCCACGCCGCACACCTCGTCCACCGCGACCTCAAGCCCTCCAACGTCCTCCTCGCCGAGGACGGGCCGCGCGTCATCGACTTCGGCATCGTCCGCAGCGTCGACGCCGACTCCACCACCGGCACCGGGCACATGGCGGGCTCCCCGGGGTTCATGTCCCCCGAGCAGGTCAACGGGGACGAGGTCACCTGGGCCAGCGACGTGTTCTGCCTGGGCGCGGTGCTGGCCTTCGCGGCGACCGGGGCCAACCCCTTCGGCGGCGGCCCCACCCCCGCGCTGCTCTACCGCGTCGTGCACAACGCCCCCGACGTGGACGCGGTGACCGACCCGGCCCTGCGCGCCCTGATCGCCGACTGCCTCGCCAAGGACCCGGCCCGCCGTCCCACCCCGCGCGAGATCCTCGCCCGGATCGGTCCGCTGGGCGGCGAGAGCGCGACGGCCCTGCCGCACGCCCACCAGTGGACGCCGGCGGCCCGTCCGACCCGCGCGGACGCGATACCCACCATGGTCGTCCCGCCTCCCGGCCCGTACGGCCAACCGGACGGCACGGCCCACCCGCACACCCGCGGCGACACCCCGCCACCACCCCCGGCCCACCCGCACACCCGCGGCGACACCCCGCCCCCGCCGCCGGCCCACCCGCACACCCGCGGCGACACCCCGCCCCCGCCGCCGCCCGCACCGGCGGGCGCGCGCACCACCGCGGCCGGTGGCGGTGGCCGCCGCAGCCGACGGGCCTTCCTGCTCTCCGGCGCGGGTGCGGTCGCCGCGCTCGGCGTGGGCACCGGGTTCTGGCTCAACCGCCCGGCCGCCTCGGACGCCCCCGCGCCCACCCCGACCCCCTCGCCCTCCACCGCCACCCCGCTGCCTCCGGGCCCGGTCGGGCTCTGGCCCCTCGACGAGGCCGGCGGCGAGATCGCGCGGGACACGGCGGGCGGACACGACGGCACCGCGACCGGCGTCTCGTGGCAGGCCGACGGAGGCGGGGCCGCCTTCGACGGGACCGGCAGCCAGATCGTCACCGACGGACCGGTCCTGAAGACCGGCGGGGGCCGGAGCTTCACCGTCGCGGCCTGGGTCCGCCTGTCCGCCGTACCGGGCACCTTCGCCACCGCCGTCAGCCAGGACAGCGACACCGCCAGCGGCTTCTACCTCCAGTACTCCAGCGAGGACGGCGGCTGGGCCTTCTCCCGTCCCGGCCTGCGGGCCGTCGGCAGCACCGCACCGGCCACCGGCGTCTGGGCCCACCTGACCGGAGTCTGCGACGGCCGGACCCGCACACTGCGCCTGTACGTCAACGGCGTCCGGGAGGCCGAGATCGACGACACCGGCGCGGCCCCCGCCACCGGCGCCTTCATGATCGGCCGGGCCTCCTACGACGGAACGGCCGCCGACTTCTTCCCCGGCGCCGTCCGGGACGTACGCGCCTTCGACCGGGCGCTGCCTCCGGCCGAGGTCGGCCGACTCGTGTGACAGGACTGATGCGTTCTCACCACCGTTCCGCGAGGCGCCAGTTGGGCGGGCCGTGCTAAAGATGTAGCTCTCAATCAGTGGCCGCGAGGTCCCGCACGGGAGCGCGTGGCAGCCGGTGAACGGGGGAGAGTTGAGCGGGGAAGCCGGAGTCGGCCTCACGGGCAGTGGCGCCGAGCCGTTGGAGGACGACGACCCGCGCCGGATCGGACCGGTCCCGCTCCTTGGGCGGCTCGGGGCCGGCGGCATGGGCCGCGTCTATCTCGGCGTCCACGAGGGCCGGTACGCGGCCGTCAAGCAGGTCCTGACCTCGGTCGCGGGCGAGGACAAGGACTTCCTGCGCCGCTTCGGGCACGAACTGGACAACCTCGCCCGGCTGCCCGCCGGGGCCACCGCGCCGTTGCTCGCGGGTGACCGGGACGCCCGGCCGCCGTGGTTCGCCACCGCCTACGTGCCCGGCATCACCCTGCGCGAGGCCGTCGACCTGCACGGGCCCCTGCCCCCGGCGGCGCTGTGGCTCGTACTCCGGGAAGCCGCCACCGGACTGGCGGCGGTGCACGCCCTGGACATGGTCCACCGCGACCTCAAGCCGTCCAACGCGATGCTGACCCTCGACGGCCTCACCCTCATCGACTTCGGTGTGGCCAGGGCCGCCGACCAGAGCCAGTTGACCAGGACCGGCATGGTGGTGGGCACGCCCGCCTACATGTCGCCCGAACAGGCCTCCGGGAAACGGGCGTCGAGCGGCGTCGTGGACGTGTTCGCGCTGGGCTCGGTAATCGCGTACGCGGCCTCGGGCCGGCCGCCCTTCGGCGACGAGTCCGGGCATGCCGTGCTCTACCGCATCGTGCACGAGGAGCCCGACCTCCAGCCGCTGCGCGAGGTGGACCCCGAACTCGCCGATGTCGTCGCGGCCTGCCTCGACAAGGACCACGAGGGCCGGCCGACCGCCGCCGAGCTGGTCGAACGCGCCGCGTCCCACGCCCCGTCGGCCGCACCGCTGTGGCCCGCGGTCATCACCGAGCGGCTGTCCGAGCGGGCCGCCTTCGCGGCCCGCACCCCGGAACCGGCCGACCTGGCGCTGCCCGCGACGGAACCGGACCTGAAGCCGGAACACGGACCGAAGGCGGGTCCGGAGGCGGGACAGAAGGCGGGACCGGGGGCGGGTCGGGAGGTGGGACCGGAGACGGGACCGGAGGCGGGACCAAAGGCGCCACCGGAGACGCCGTCCGAGGCGCCACCGGAGGTCGCACGCAAGCCCGAGCCGCCCCGCAAGGAGCGCCGCCGCCGCATCCTGCCCGTGTTCGTCCCCGTCGTGGTCGTCGTGGCGGGCGGCACCCTCGCCTTCCAACTCCTGCCCTACGTCACCGACTCCAGCGACGCCGCCGGGCCGAAGGGCCCCTCCTCGTCGGTCACGGCCTCCGCCACCACGTCCCCGTCGGGGACCGCCGCCGACGGGTCCGCGAAGCCGTCGCCGTCCACCGGCGCGTCCTCCTCGAAGAAGCCGGAGCCCGGCTCGAAGGAGTCGGCGACCGCACCCGGGGCGGGCTCCGGCGCGGGCACCGACAACGCCGGCGCGAAAGGCGACGGCGACTCGGGCACCGGCTCGGGCACCGGCTCCGGCGGCGACGACGACGGCGGGGGCAGCGGCGGCAGCGGCAGCGGTGCCGGCAGCGGTGCCGGTGGCGGCGGCTCCTCCTCGGGCGACGACACCGAGACCGACGCTCCGTCGACGGGCGGCACCGTCCTGCGCAACGGATCGACCGGGCGCTGCGTCACCGCGTCGGCGGGCGGCGTCCGCCCCGGCTCCTGCACCGCCGAGGCCGCCGTCTGGGACCTGCGCGGCACGTCCTCCGGCACCTACCGGATCGTCCACAGGGCGTCCGGCAACTGCCTGAGCAGCTACGGCGCGCTCCACAGCGGTGCCTGCAGCTCACAGAGCGGTCAGGAGTGGCGCCTCGGCTCGGGCGACTCCGTCGTCGCCACCAACACCGGCAAGCGCATGGAGGAGTCGACGGTGAGCGGCACGATCATGATGCAGACGTGCGACGGCTCGGCGCTCCAGCGCTGGGCCCGGGGGTGAGGCGCGGGGCGTGACGGGTCAGGCCCCGCCGCGCTCCCCGTCCGGCCGGTCGTCGTTGCCGGCGTCCCGGTCCTTGCCGCCGTTCCTGTCCCCGTCCCCGGCCCCGTCCGAGTCCCCGTCGTTGTCCGTGTCCTTGTCCAGGGACTTCAGGAAGTCGGGGTTGTCGTCCGGCGCGACCCACTGCCGCCGGCCGCCGCCCTGCCGGGGCGACGCACCCGCAGGCTGCCGCTTCTTGCCGGCGATGATCCAGGAGATGGACCCGACCAGCGGGAACACCAGCACGAGGATCGCCCACAGCGGCTTGGGCATGTGGCGGATGTCGGCGTCCTTCGTGCTGATGCAGTCGATGAACGCGTAGACGCTCAGGGCCAGTGGTACGAGGAACATCAGCACCCGGAGCATGGGCATCTCCAGCGGAAGCTAGGGGAGCGAGGGGGCGGGGACGCGTCATGGCCCCCAGGTACAGGGTCAGGGTAGCCGCTCGGGGATACTGGACCGCATGGCTTACGACGATCTTCGCTCCCTGCTCAGGGCGCTGGAGCGCGAGGGCGACCTCAAGCGCATCAAGGCCGAGGTGGACCCGTACCTGGAAGTCGGGGAGATCGTCGACCGGGTGAACAAGGCCGGCGGCCCCGCCCTCCTCTTCGAGAACGTGAAGGGCTCCGACATGCCCCTCGCGATGAACGTCTTCGGCACCGACCGCCGCCTGCTCAAGGCCCTCGGCCTCAAGTCGTACGGCGACATCTCCGACAAGATCGGCGGCCTGCTCCGTCCCGAGCTGCCGCAGGGCTTCGTCGGGATGCGCGAGGCGTTCGGCAAGCTCGGCACGATGACGCACGTGCCGCCGAAGAAGGTGAAGCCGGGCAGCGCGCCCGTCCAGGAGGTCGTCCTGCGGGGCGACGACGTGGACCTGGACCGGCTCCCCGCCCTCTTCACCTGGCCGGACGACGGCGGCTCCTTCTTCAACCTGGGCCTCACCCACACCAAGGACCCGGAGACGGGCATCCGGAACCTGGGCCTGTACCGGCTCCAGCGGCACGACAATCGCACCATCGGCATGCACTGGCAGATCCACAAGGACAGCCGGAACCACTACCAGGTGGCCGCCCGGCGCGGCGAGCGCCTGCCGGTCGCCATCGCCTTCGGCTGCCCGCCCGCCGTGACGTACGCCTCCACCGCGCCGCTGCCCGGCGACATCGACGAGTACCTGTTCGCCGGGTTCGTGCAGGGCAAGCGGATCGAGATGGTCGACTGCAAGACGGTCCCGCTCCAGGTCCCCGCGCAGGCGGAGGTCGTGATCGAGGGCTGGCTGGAGCCCGGCGAGATGCTGCCGGAGGGCCCGTTCGGCGACCACACCGGCTTCTACACCCCGCAGGAGCCCTTCCCCGCCCTCAAGATCGACTGCGTGACGATGCGGAAGCGCCCGCTCCTCCAGTCGATCGTGGTCGGCCGCCCGCCGACGGAGGACGGCCCTCTGGGACGGGCGACGGAGCGCTTCTTCCTCCCGCTCCTCAAGATCATCGTCCCGGACATCGTGGACTACCACCTCCCCGAGGCCGGCGGCTTCCACAACTGCGCGATCGTCTCGATCGACAAGAAGTACCCCAAGCACGCCCAGAAGGTCATGCACGCCATCTGGGGCGCTCACATGATGTCCCTGACCAAGCTGATCGTGGTCGTCGACGCCGACTGCGACGTCCACGACCTGCACGAGGTCGCCTGGCGCGCGCTCGGCAACACCGACTACGGGCGCGACCTGACCGTCGTGGAAGGCCCGGTCGACCACCTCGACCACGCCTCCTACCAGCAGTTCTGGGGCGGCAAGGCGGGCATCGACGCGACGCGGAAGCTGCCCGAGGAGGGGTACACGCGCGACGGGGGCTGGCCGGACATGGTGCTGTCCGACCCGGAGACGGCGGCGAAGGTCGACCGCCGCTGGAAGGAGTACGGACTGTGACGTCGGCATCCGCCGCGCTGCCGCGGCAGCCGGGGCGCACCAAGGCGTTCCTGCGCCTGGTGATGATCGAGCACTCGGTCTTCGCGCTGCCCTTCGCCTACATCGCCGCCCTGACCGCGATGTACGAGTGGGACGAGAACATCCACTGGGGCCGGCTGCTCCTGGTCACCGTCGCCATGGTCGGCCTGCGCACCTTCGCGATGGCGGTCAACCGGATCATCGACCGCGAGATCGACGCCCGTAACCCGCGCACCGCCCACCGCGAACTGGTCACCGGCGCCATGTCGGTCCGGCACGCGTGGACCGGCGCGCTGATCGCCCTCGTCGTCTTCCTGGGCGCGGCGGCCCTGCTCAACCCGCTCTGCCTGGCCCTCGCCCCCATCGCGGTGATCCCGATGGTGGTCTACCCCTACGGCAAGCGGTTCACGAACTTCCCGCAGGCCATCCTCGGCCTCGCCCAGGCGATGGGCCCGATCGGCGGCTGGCTCGCCATCACCGGCAGCTGGTCCTGGGACGCCGTGATCCTCGGCCTCGCGGTCGGCATCTGGATCGGCGGCTTCGACCTGATCTACGCCTGCCAGGACGTCGAGACGGACCGCGAGGTCGGCGTGAAGTCGGTCCCGGCCCGCTTCGGCGTCCCGGCGGCCGTCTGGGGCGCCCGCGCCTGCCACACGGTGACCACCGCCCTCTTCGTCTGGTACGCCCTCGCCACCGACGCCGGCGCCGTCTTCTGGCTCGGGCTGCTGATCGTCGCCGGCGCCTTCGTCTACGAGCACACCATCGTCCGGCCCACCGACCTGACCCGCCTCAACAGGGCGTTCTTCAGCGTCAACGGCTTCATCGGCATCGCCCTGTTCGTGTGCGCGCTGCTGGATCTGCTGGTGCGGGGGCTGACCGTTTGAAGTGCTCTCCCGGCGGAAGCCGGGAGATTCCTGCTTACGGTCTCGGGGAAAATTGGGGTTCGGGCGTGCTGGCCTGGTGGGTCGGTTGGCGGGTGATCAGCAGGCGCTGTCCCGGGCGAGGACCAGTTCGG